>JBAYNV010000031.1:0-17052 GCA_041678685.1 Clostridia bacterium | reverse complement strand
CATTCGTCTATATTCGGCGATACAGGTTTTTCCAGCATTATATGATAGCCGCAATCTATTGCTTTCATTGCGTGGCCGTAATGCAGCCTGTCCATGGTACATATATATATGGCATCCGCCAGTTTTCCGGTTTTGAAAAACTCGACATCTGACAGGAAGCATTTATCCTCAGGTATACCGTACTTTTTTGCATATGATCTAAGCCTGTACTCATCATGATCGCATAAAGCCACAATTTTTGCTTTTCTGCTGTTTAGCGCCTTCGTCCAGTGCATATATCCGCTTCCGCGATTTCCCAATCCTATTACCGCAATAGTGATCATTCTTCCCTCCAAGTTTTCCATAGATCGGGACAGTATCCCGCTGTAGCCTGTTTTCCGTTACGTACTATAGGGGTCACAAGGTACTTCTGGCTTAAAAAAAGCTTTTCTTCCTTGTCTTCATCTTTGGCATATTTTATGAGCAGCAGGCCATCCTGATCCGGCGCATCCATGTCGATCATCTTATCAAGACCTCCAAGAGCCTTTTTCACGTTTTGAAATTCGCCTCTGCTCATGCTTTTTTCATTTATATCTATGTATTGGTATTTTATCCTTCGTTCGCTGAAATACCTTTCCGCTTTTTTCGTGTCGAAACATTTGCTTTTACCGAATATCTGTATGTTCATGTACTTTACCTCTTAACATTTCGTTACATATGATATTTTATCACATACAGATTGTATTATTCATCAAAGGAAAGATATAATAGGCGTTATGATGACAACGATGACAGGCAAGGAACGTATCAGGGCAGTATTTAATAAAATAATACCGGACAGGGTCCCTACTTTCGAGTGGGATTTTTATAAAGGTATCATAAAAGTCATCTCAGGGTCGGATGATACAGATGATTTCATCATGGATTATGATCTTGACGGCATAGCGATATGGCAGGACAGAAGGATCACGCCGATTGACGGCAGATTCTTTAAGGATGAGTTCGGTGTTGTGCGTGCATATTCTGACGAATACCCTTCTGCCGTTTCCCATCCTATCGACTCCCCGCAGGATCTGTCATCATATGTGATGCCCGATCCTGATGACGATGCCATATACGCGACGCTTCAAAGATCCATCAGCAGGATAGGAAAGGAAAAAGCAGTCATAGGACGTGTACGTGATGTATTTTCTTTTCCGCGTGACGTTCTGGGATTTGAAAATGCGCTTGCAGACTTTTATGAGGAACCCGCTCTTATATCTGATCTCATGGAAATGAGCATCGGATACAGCCTGCGTGTCGCAGCGAACATGAAAGCCATGGGAGTGGAGGTCATAGGGTGTCTTGATGACATAGCCGATGCAAGAGGGCTTTTTATGGGACCTAATATCTACAGGGAACAGATACTGCCTCATTTTAGGAAGTTCATACAGGGATGCCATGCGATCGGACTGAAGGTCATAAAGCACTCTGACGGAGATCTTAACATAGTCATTCCCGACCTTGTAGACGCAGGCATAGACGGGCTGGATCCGATAGACCCAATGGGGAATATGGATATGTCAGGGATAAAGGATATGTATGGCGATATGATCGTGTTAAAAGGGAACATAGATTGCGTGGGTACTCTTATAACCGGTTCGCTTTCCGATGTAGAAAATGATGTCAGGCAGTGCATAAAAAGCGGAGCAAAAGGCGGAGCTTTTATAATTTCCAGCAGCAACAGCATCCATAAAGGGATCAACCCGCAAAACTACCTGCATATGCTTAAGTGCATACGTGATTTCGGAAAATACTGAGTTATATACGGAGATGCCATGAAAGTATTTTATGTTAAATACAAGAGAACATTCTTCCTGATGATACTGCTGGCCGCATTGATAATCGACCTTATCGTTATCAACATTGTGGATGGATTTGAAGAATTCCATATACTTAAGACAGCAGTTGACGATCTGATACCTTTTGTCGAACTTTCATTATATACATACTCATACTGGTTCCTTTTCTTTATATTATCAATAGTAAGTTTATACAGCGTGAAAAGCGTGGGCTACTATAAACTGATACTGGGATGCGCAGTTTCCCTTATAATATGCTCTGTTATCTTTCTTTGTTATCCGACAACGGCATTAAGACCGGAGATCACTTCAACAGGTATCACAAAAAACCTGCTTACATATCTGTATTCACAGAGCGTTCATGCAGGTTTTCCGAGCAGGAGCATAAGTATTGCGACAGTTTCGTGTTTTTACATGATGATCCATGTTCATCCGCAAGGAAGGCAAAGATCGCATTTTTTAAGTGTTTTTAGCTTATCGTCTCTGATAATTATCATGCTGTCAGCATTATTCGTAAAACAGTATTATTTATTCAGTGTTCTTGCAGGATTTGCCGTAGGAGCCTTCTCCTGCCTCATCACCGCATTTATTCCAATCGAAAGGAAATTTTAGAGCAAATAAGGTTTCATCTTTTTACCGTCAAACTGTACAGCTTCCGTAAAGCCCATATCCTTTAAATGCCCGCACACGGGAATATATGAAAACTGCAGTTTGTCCGCCATATGACAGTCTGAATTCAATGAAACAGGTATACCTCTTTTTTTTACCCCTCTTAGGATATAGTCCGAAGGATAAAGCACATCCACATTCCTTGCAAGCGCGCCGGTATTTACTTCCACAGCAGATCCTTTTATCATATCCAGCGTGGTATTGACCTGCTTTCTGTAAGCCTCGTCACTGCTGTTAAAAAGGCTGCCATCCCGGTTGAATTTCTCCGGCAGATCGATATGCGCTATCATGACCGGATCATATTCTCTTATCATCGCTCTTACAGTCTCATAATACTTCGCATAAAATGCAGCACTGTCGTTTTCAAAACCTTCATTCAGAAATATACCCATGTCTTCCCTGGTATTGTCCACTGTCCTGTAATCATTCAGTTTTTTTGAGCAGACATAGTGGACGCTGCCTATGAAGTAATCCAGTCCGAGTCCGCCCAGATCTATATATTTCATTACATCCATGCCTTCGATATAGTCAAGCTCAAGGCCAAGGAAAACTTTTATATGTTTTTGATAGACCTTTTTTACATAATCGATCTCAGCGATGTATTTTGGCAGATCCGCTATTTTCATAGACCAGTCATTTGAAAGCGGTACAGGGGTATGGTCAGAAAATCCTATGATGTCCAGTCCCAGATCAATGGCATTTTCTACAAATTCATATGCATCGCCTACACCGTCGGAATAATGTGTATGTGTATGGATGGTACTAATCTTCATCTTTCATGTTCACTTTCTCTTTGATTATATACAACGGTCTGTTCTTGCTTTCGTCAAATATCCTTGCGATATATTCACCTGCGATACCGAGCATGATCAGCTGTATGCCTCCGATTATGAGAATTGCAACGATCGTCGATGCCCAACCTTCCTGCATATTTGTACCTGCCATCTTCCGTATTATGATCACTACCGCATATATGAAACCGATAATGGCCATTATAGATCCTACCCACTCAGACAGTTTAAGCGGCTTTGTGGAAAATGATGTGATCCCGTCGACTGAAAGTTTGAGCATCTTTTTCAGAGGATACTTTGTTTCTCCGGCAAATCTCTCTTCTCTTTCATAATATATGCCCGTCTGTTTAAAACCTACCCATGACACAAGGCCTCTTACATATCTGTTTCTTTCTGTTAGGTTTTTCAGGACATCGCTCACCTGACGGCTTATGAGCCGGAAATCACCTGTATCCACAGGTATTTCCACATCGCACATGCTCTTAAGAAATCTGTAAAACACCTTTGCGGTGAATTTTTTAAAGAAGGTCTCACCTTTTCTTTTTGCGCGTATTGCATATACAACATCATATCCTTCATTAAACTTGTCTATCATCTGAAGGACCACTTCAGGAGGATCCTGAAGATCCGCATCCATCACAATGACAGCATCGCCGATCGCGTTATCCATTCCTGCCGTGATTGCGGTCTGATGCCCGAAATTACGTGACAGCGATATCAGTTTCATATGCCTGTCTTCCTTACAATAACCTTTGACTATCTCTTCGGTCTTATCTTTACTTCCATCATTCACGAATACTATTTCATATTCGAATTCCTTATTGCTCATTACTGCGGTAACTCTTTTTATAGTTTCATGTATCACTTCTTCTTCGTTGTACAACGGGATAACAAGAGAATATAACTTACTCATTCTGCACACCTCATCAAACTCCATCAATATTGTTATTATACCTTTTTTTTGCTTTTGTTTATATAATATCTTGTTTTTGGCATATCATATACTAATTTATATAAACTTCAATATGCTGTTATAAAAATGAATATAAATCTGCATTTATTTCTCATCCTTATATTGACATAATTATATCAATATGATAATATTTAACATATTTCATACATTAACAATTATTTTTAAGGTATCAAGGGGGTAAATGATGGAGATCATTTATAGAAGATTCGGTAAAAGGGTCCATGATCAAAGGACAATAAAAGGCATTTCACAGGAAAAACTTGCGGAGATATGCGATGTGTCAACATCATATGTTGGGCTTATAGAGCGGGGAGAAAGAAAACCGTCTCTTGAGATATTGCTCGCTATCGCAAATACGCTTCATATAGGGACCGATGCGCTGCTCATCGATTCGATAGAACACATAGCTTCAACAAACAGAGAAAAGATAACAATGATGATTAATGATTTTGATGATATACAGATCAATACAACTTATGAGATCGTAAATCAGATACATACTTATATAAAAAAGAACAATACAGATTTGAACATAAAAGAATTCGACAGGATGCTGAACGATTAAGCCTCTTTTTCTACGGCTTTTATGCATTTATAAAGGGCATCTCTGTCCAGCATTACTTTATGACCGCATCCAAGACATTCGATCTTAAAGTCAACGCCAACGCGGATGACACGCCATTTCTGCGATCCGCAGGGATGCTCTTTTTTAAGTGTTACTATATCATTGACCTCTATATGTGGGTTCATTCTTCGATTTCGAACATTTCCTTTTCTGCTCCGCAGTCCGGGCATATCCAATCCAGGGGAAGATCAGAAAAGGGAGTACCTTCAGGAATACAGGATATATCATCTCCCAGCTCCGGATCGTAAACATAACCGCACATAAGACAAACGTATTTTTCCATAAATCAGTACCTCAAATATTACATATAAATTATATCACGTGTATAAGCAATTGTATTTAAAATGCAATACCGGTTATTCTATCGTTATCGTGTCAAGAAAACCCTGAAGAAAGGAAAGATCCTCATCGGAGTATGCGCCTATCATTATTGTCAGGAAATATCCGTTCTTAACTACAGCATACATATCGAACTTCACTGCGAAATCCGGCATTGTCAGGGTTATCATCCTGTTTGCGAATCTTCTTGAACCTATCCATACCTGCGACAGTGTCCCGCTGTCTACCACAGCATCCTTAACAGCCTCATAGATCGTGGTTTTGTCATAAACCATATATTCAAGATATGTATCCTTATCACTGTATCCGTATTTATTAGCATCCTCGACCGCGATCATGATATGTGAATTACCATCCATATTTTCGAGATCCTCTTCAGAGAAAAAAGCAAGATAAGTGGTGAAATCCTCAACCGCATCATCCTCATCTTCTTCTTCAATAAGATCGGTGATATTGAATTTCGTCGCCAGTTCCTCTTCTGTTGCGACATAGTAACCATCCGGGACCTTCATTGAAAATCCGAAATCCTCATTGATATAATATCCGTTTATTATCTCTCCCATGCTGATATCCTCAGGCTTTATGATCGCTGAAGGTCCTGCATTGCATCCTGTCAGCATGCACAGTGCCATAGAGGCCAATAAAATATAAATGAGTGCTTTTTTCATATACTATCTCCTATTTTCTCCACAGACAGTCCTGCTCCTGTTTGTTCATATGAAGGATCATACTCAATGATGCAGCCATATTTACGTTTCCTATTTTAACTATTAACAGGATAAAAAACAACCTAAACTTATTTGAAGCCGTTTCACATGCTTTTTAACAGCCAAAAATGCATGAGTAACCGATGGATAAAGGATTTTAGCGTATAAATATATTTACTTTACTATATATATCATATACAATGGAAATATCAAATCAAGGAGGGACTTAATGAATAAAGGTGAATTTATCAAGGCTATGGCTGGAAAATCAGGTTTAACGGCAAAAGACACAAAGAAAGCTTATGATGCTTTTGTAGCAGTTGTTGCAGAAACACTTAAGAAAGAGCAAAAGATTCAGCTTGCGGGTTTCGGAACATTTGAACTGAAACACAGGGCAGCAAGAAACGGTATCAATCCGTTGACTAAGAAAAAAGTCCGCATTAAAGCTTGCAAGGTGCCGGCTTTAAGATTTGGCAAAGCTTACAAGGCAAACTTCTGATCAACAGAAAAAACACAATACTGATTTATGAACCCGATATCATTTATATGGATCGGGTTTATATTTTTACCGCTTTTTTTATTTTACATCTTATTCAAAAGATGAATAATCAATACTCTTCTGACAGCAGGAAGTCCGCAATATGCATGGACTGAATCCCTTCATAGTTGCCGCCCGCAAACTCATCTGTGCGAAGAACATATTTCGGATAATTATCCCGTACAGTTAAGAGCCTTCCATATTCGCGTTGCCCGGTCTTTTCTGATGTTATCCCCTGAGCGACTTGAATATACAGTCTGTCACCGCCGTGAGTTGCCACAAAGTCGATTTCGCCATCAGCAAGCTGACCGATATATACCTCATAGCCGCGGCGTAATAGCTCTAAATACACGACATTTTCCAGCATAGCAGCAACGCTGTCGGGCGTGTAGCCCAACACGCTGTAACGTAATGCAGGATCTGCTACATAGAATTTTTCCTGCGTCTTGAGAATTTCTTTTCCCTGCAAGTCATAGCGTGCGCATCGGTGCAGAATAAACGCGCTTTCCAGTTTACTTAAATAATTGTAAACCGTTTCATTGTCAATGGTGCGACGTTCACTTTTCAGATACTTGGATATGGATGCTGCCGAAAAGGTACGCCCGATATTATCAAAAGAAAATTTAACAATCCGCTCCAACTGGTCAACCTTGCGGATCTGGTTGCGCATAACAATATCCGTGTATATCGTGGAATTGTAGATGTCATGAACAATCTCGTAGGCTTCATCCTGCGAATACTCTTTCAAATGGATAACGGGAAAACCTCCGTAACGCAGGTACCGGGCAAACTCAGCATGAACATTATCGGTGGTTCCATACTCCTTGCGGAAGTTCAGATATTCGGAAAAGGATAGCGGAAACACACGGAATTGAACATAACGCCCTGTGAGATAGGTGGAAATTTCCGAGGACATCATACGGGAATTTGAACCTGTTACATATATATCCACATCAAAATCGATCATAAATGAGTTGACTGCCTTTTCCCAATCCTTGACCTCCTGAATCTCGTCAAGGAACAAGTAAAATCGCTGTCCTGGAATTGAGTTACCCGCAATCTCATCGTAAAGCTGCTTGGCGGTTTTTATGTTGTCATATTGCATGGAGTCAAAGTTGTACTGGAGTATCTGCGTATCTTTAATTCCACGTGCCTTAAGGACATCAACAATCATCTTCATGATAGTTGACTTACCTGAACGCCTGATACCGGATAATATCTTGACGAATGGTGTATCTATATATGCCATAATTTTATCTAAATAATCTGGTCGAATAATCATAATAATCACCTGCCTTGTTAACAAGCATACCGTATGTCAGCCTATAAGTCAATACTTTTGCGGTTATAACCCTATAAACTCCGTATTTAAAGTAAGTTTTGCGGTTATAATCTACTCGTTCCTGTGCGTCATATTACCCATACATAATAAAGAGCAAGAAGATAAAACGGATATAGTACAAAAAAACTTAAGATTTTACTATAAACCCATAAGGCATTTACCTTATACTCAGTTATGAACTTGGGATTAAAATTCTGTGGAGGTTTTTTCAATGAAAAGAAACATGTTAGAATGGCGTGACGAAATGATTCGTTCCACGCGCAAAAAAGCATTACCGATTCTTTCTTTCCCTTCTATACAAATCATGGGTATAAGCGTTATTGATCTTATTTCCGACAGCAGGAAACAGGCGCAAGGAATGAAATTAGTTGCAGACAGGACGGATGCCGCGGCTTCTGTCAGTATGATGGATTTATCTGTCGAAGCGGAATGCTTCGGTTCGAATATCCGGTTTTCCGATGGTGAGGTGCCTACGGTAATAAGCAGAATAGTGACATCAATGGAAGATGCTGAGAGACTTGTTGTACCGCAGGTGGGCACAGGCCGTACCGGTCTATATATAGAAGCCATAAAGGAAGCAGTCACTTTAATTGCAGACCGGCCTGTGTTTGCCGGTGTTATCGGGCCATTTTCGCTTACCGGACGATTAATGGATGTCAGTCAGGCAATGCTTAACTGTTATGATGATCCGGATATGGTAAAGTTTCTATTGGAAAAGGTAACAGCTTATATCATAGAATTCATTAAAGCGTACAAAGCCGTAGGCGCAAACGGGATCGTGTTGGCAGAGCCTCTTGCCGGTATCCTTTCTCCTGCACTTTCGGAGGAGTTTTCCTGTGCTTATGTCAAAAAAATCGTTGATGCCGTACAGGATGAGAATTTCATTGTTATATATCATAATTGCGGCGGCGCAACAATACAGATGATTGATGCTATCCTTGCCACCGGTTCCGCAGCATATCATTTTGGTAATGCTATAAAGATGAAGGAAATGATGACACACATTCCTGCTGATACTTTAACGATGGGCAATGTCGACCCGGCCGGGCAGTTCCGCAACGGGACGCCGGAATCGATCCGTGAAGCTTCATTAAACATACTGAACGAATGCAGCAGATATCCGAATTTCGTTATTTCATCCGGTTGCGACATTCCCCCGTTATCTAGGTGGGAAAATATTGATGCCTTTTTTGAAGCTGTAAAAGAATTTTACGGAAATGTATAACGGGAACCATTGTTCATCTTTACTGTTCAGTTTATACTTTGATTTTATGCAGGTTAGGATCGTATTTATATGACGGTCATAGAAAAACAGATACCGGCTTAATGCCGGTATCCGTATGAACAGATATTTATATTTCTGGAGCTGACAAGCAGAATCGAACTGCCGACCTCTTCATTACCAATGAAGTGCTCTACCGACTGAGCTATATCAGCGACTTTTCACATTATAACATACAAATCGCGTTCTTCAATCCTCTTTACGTAAAATATCTCTTACTTTTCTCTTGACCCTCTGAAGCCCGTTATCTATAGCTTTCCTGTCCTTACCGAGCTTATTGCACATGAAGGTCATGGTGTGGCCTTCTATCAGCATATCCAGTATCGACTTTTCCAGACCGCTCATATGCGATCCGAGGTCATCCTTGAGTTCTGCAAAATTTTCCTCCTCATAAAATATCCTTTCAGGATCGTACTCATCGTCGGGCAGGTCCACATCACCTTCGACAGGTTCATTGTCTTCGTTTTTTGCCCCACTCAATGAAACATATTCATTCAGTATCTTGTGTTTCTTTCTGTTTGCACCTCTTATGGCAGATATCATCTGCCGGTCAACGCACAAAGATGCAAATGTGCCAAAAGACGCAGCATTTTTTTCATCATATGACATAACAGCCTTAAACAGGCCTACCATCCCCTCCTGGATAAGGTCATCCCTGTCAGCACCGATCAGATAAAGACCGTTGGCTCTCTTTCTGACAAGTACGGAATACTGTCTGAGTATGTCATCCATTGCTCTTTCATTTCCGTTTTTTGCGTTCCTGATGATTTCATTTAAAAAGTCCGTCATCTTCCCTGATCCTCTTGAGTTTCCTTTTCTGTTCGCTGTCAAGTGTGTCTATTATAAAGTTCTTTGTTTTATTATCCGGTTTCGCATTTTCTTTTCTGTGTCTGGACAATTCAGATCTCAATTCTTTAGCGGTCATCCTCAGTGCGCCTTTAAGGAATACAGCCTTCTGCTCCAGGTAATCTCCGGTCACGACCGTTATCCTGTC
Source organism: Clostridia bacterium (assembly GCA_041678685.1). Taxonomy (GTDB): domain Bacteria; phylum Bacillota; class Clostridia; order DUPQ01; family DUPQ01; genus DUPQ01. The sequence continues at coordinate 6,972 of JBAYNV010000031.1, read as the reverse complement.
GGCAAATTTATTTTCTACCACATATCTCTCTATAAAAGTATCCGCTGTCTGATTATTTCCTGTGTATATGACCCGTAAGTTGTCATAATTCACAAGTGAGCCTTTCCCTTCCGGGACAAGATATGCATCGAATACGACTGTTATGCGGAAATCGGTATATCCCTGGTAATCGGACAGCATTTCCAACAATATCTCTCTGTTGTGTTCGAGGGTATTTGTTTCCTTGAAAATATCCCTCCAAGCATTTATTATATTGTATCCGTCGACCATCAGGTATTCCATTACTTGACTGTCTTGCCGTTTTGTCTCTGTCTGAGCGCTTCGAATATCACTATTGCCGCTGCACATGAAGCATTGAGCGAAGTCATGCTTCCTACCAGAGGTATATTCACTGTAAAATCACAGTTTTCGGATACCAGCCTTGACATGCCTTCTCCTTCGGACCCTATGACTATCGCAAGAGGCCCTTTCAGATTCGCGTTATAGTATGTACTGTCAGCATCCTGATGCGTGCCGCATATCCAAAGGCCTGCTTCTTTCAATTCCTCTAAAGCTCTTGTTATATTTGTGACCCTTGCCACCTTTATATTCAGCAGTGCTCCGGCACTGGCTTTCACTGTCGTAGGAGTGACAGGCGCGGATCTGTGAAGAGGTATTATGATGCCGTGTGCCCCTGCTGCCTCAGCGCTTCTGGCAATAGCTCCAAGATTCATGACATCCTCTATCTGGTCTAAAACTATTATGAAGGGATCCTCATTCCTCTGTTTTGCTATTTCCAATAGGTCGCTTACTTCCTTGAATTCTATCGGAGAGATATATGCTACGACTCCCTGATGGGAAGCGCATATGGAATCCAGCTTCTCCACCGCGACTTCTTTTACAGGTATACCCTTTTTCTTTGCGTCTGACAGTATTTTAAGTATCGATCCTTCTTTTTGTCCCTTCGATACAAGTATGCGGCTTATGAGTTCATCCTGTTTTATGGCTTCCATCACGGGATTTCTGCCAGCTATAACGCTTATATTCTCTTTTTCTTTATCTCTCTCATCCATCTAATCTTCCAACATGATACCCAATAGGTAGTCAAGCCTTTCATATTTTTTACTTACATACAGATAACCTATCAGCGCTTCGAGTGATGTGGCATGATTATGGTCCGCGGCATCAGCGTTTTTTGGCTTACTCTTGGATTTTGCATTTCTTCCCCTGTGCACATAATTTATTTCATGTTCATCCAGAAGAGGAATGATCTTAACAAGGCTTGCTTTCTGGCTTGCTGCATTCACCTTTTTTACAGTATTCAGATGAAGCGCATTGGGAAGGAAATTGCCTTTCGCAAAAAGATGCTCCCTGACATAAAGCTCATATACGGCATCCCCAATATACGCCAGGCTCAGTATGGGCATATCAGATATATCTTTAACTTCAAGATCCTTGAAAAACATCATATCTCCTTTTCTGATATATATGCGGCGATATCGCAAGCCATATAGTTATCGCCATATTTCTTCAAAAGGGCATTCACCATGTCTTCTTTTTTAAATCTTACATCCGCAAAACAGTTCGTAAGACCTGATATAAAGCATTCATCCATAGCATCGGAAAATACTGCATTCTTTGTTATGATACCGTTTTTAGAAGACAGATGTATTTCGATCCCGCCCCATGGAAAACGTGTGACCCATTCCGTGTCAAATGCGGGAGCTTCCCCGTATCTGTATTCCCATGATGAATATGTTTTATATATCCTGTCTATCTCTTCTTTGTCCAATAATGCATCAAGACAGTTTTTATCTTTTCTTACGTCATAAATATCAGCCTCGCCGTACTGTGCTATGAACTTTTCGATGAGCTTATCTTTGAGATCATCAACGGTAATGGAGTCGTTGTATTCCTTAAGATTCCTTATCCTGCCCTGTACGCTCTTTATGCCTTTGGCCATCATCTTTTCCTTGCTGACCTGAAGATATTTTCCGAGCTTTTCCTTATCCACATCAACAAGCAGTGTGCCGTGATGCAAAGCTCTGGTCCTTCGGTATGTGAAAGCATTACCGGATATTTTACCTTCATCAGTGACTATGTCGTTCCTGCCCGTTGCATACGCCTTGACACCGTATTCCTCTAATGCACTTACTATTACCTTTGCCTGTTCGGTAAAGTTCTGTTTTTCCCTGTCAAGAATAAAGGAAAAATTAAGATTCCCGAGGTCGTGATATACGGCTCCGCCGCCTGTAGATCTTCTTGCTAGCTTTCCGTCTTCACTTTCAAGGAGTTCGGTCCGGCATTCCCTCCACGGATTCTGGTTCTTTCCTATCACGACGGTATTCGCATTCTGCCATAGGAACAGGACAACGCTTCCATCGGGAGTCATCGAAAGAAGATATTCCTCTAAAGAAAGGTTATACCAGGGATCGTACGTATTATTTACTATTACGATATTTTTCATTCACTGATCCCCTTTCTTTTTGAATGACAGTTTATTTTCGCTGCTTTCGATCAGTCTTTTTATATTTCCCCTGTGCATGAATATGGTAAGGATGCAAAGCACACACATACAGATGATAAAAAACAGGTCATGCCTGAAAACCACTGACATGAAGGGCGCCAGGATCATACCGATGATAGATCCCAATGATACATATTTTGTTGCCGCTACTATCAGTATGAATACTCCCAGTCCGATGAGCGCTATCCTGTAATCGCAACAGAACAGTACCGAAAGCGATATAAGTATGCCTTTACCACCTTTAAACCCAAAGAACACCGGGAATATATGCCCTATCACAGTAAACAGTCCGCTGATAATGGCACCGTGATCTGAATCCTGTATCACAAGATAACCTATGCCGGTCGCTAAAACACCTTTAAGTATGTCCATTACCAATACCATGATCGCTGCTTTTTTCCCCAGCACACGAAGAGTATTGGTCAATCCGGCATTTTTACTGCCTTCATTGCGTACGTCTTTTTTATACAGTTTTGAAACAAGTATCGATGAGTTCAAAGAACCGATGCCATATCCGATAAAACATAACACCAAATACTTCCATATCATTGATCATGCTCTCTTTCGCGTATCATGAACCGAATGGGCGTACCTTCAAAGTCGAAGGTTTCCCTTAAGTTGTTGCTTATATATCTTTCATATGAAAAATGCATAAGATCCTTGTCATTTACGAACAGTATGAAAGTCGGAGGCTGCACGGCCACCTGAGTCATATAGAAGATCTTGAGCATCCTGCCTTTATCAGTTGGAGGCTGCACCATTGCACATGCGTCATTTATGACATCGTTAAGGACTCCTGTCGGTATGCGCCTCTTTGCATTCGTGTATACTTTGTTGATCAGAGGATACAGATTTACTACCCTCTGCCCTGTAAGCGATGACATCGATATGACGGGAGCATACTGCATAAAAGGAAGCGCTGACCTTACCGCGGATACATAAGCGTTGTATGTCTTTGTATCTTTCTCGACAAGATCCCACTTATTCAAAGCCACAATAATAGCTTTACCCTGATCATGGGCATATCCTACTATCTTTGAATCCTGTTCGGTCACGCCGTCAACAGAGTCTATCATCATTATACATACATCAGCTCTTTCTATTGCAGTCCAGGATCTGATGACGCTGTACTTTTCGATGTCATTGAATATCCTGCTACTCTTTCTTATACCGGCAGTATCGATAAAAATGTATTTTTTATCTTCCTTGATGACTTCAGTGTCCAGCGAATCCCTTGTCGTTCCCGCTATAGGGCTGACGATCGCCCTTTCTTCTCCCACAAGCCTGTTCAGAAGAGATGACTTACCGGAGTTCGGTTTCCCTATTATTGCTACCTTGATCGCATCTTCATCGACAAGCTCATCGATGTCCGGCGGAAAATACCCGCTGACTTCGTCAAGAAGCTCTCCTATCCCAAGTCCGTGTACAGACGATATCGGAAATACTTCCCCGAGCCCCAGGTTGTAGAATTCATACAATTCCGGCGGAGGCGTACCCGGAAGGTCTACCTTGTTCACTGCAACGACTATAGGTTTCCCTGATTTATGCAGTAATGCCGCTACTTCCATATCCCCTGCCGTTACTCCGGTCGTTATATCGGTCATGAAAATTATGACATCAGCGGTATCTATTGCGACCTCCGCCTGTCTTTGCATATGCTTGTATATTTCATCTGAAGCAGAAGTCTGTATACCGCCTGTGTCGATCAGTATATAATCACGGCCCCTCCACTCGCATTTTGTATATATCCTGTCACGGGTAACGCCGGGAGTATCTTCCACTATCGATATCCTTTTTCCTGCAAGATGATTAAAAAATGCTGATTTGCCAACGTTAGGCCTGCCTACCACTGCTACTATCGGTTGTGTCAATTTTATATTCTGCCTTTCAAATAAGTTGCATAAATAATACCATATAGGGGGGCATTATACAAGAAAATGGTGAAAACCATTACGCTGTATTTACCTCTACCTGATGATACTTTCCACAAAATCATGCCCGTTATTCATCACAGGAGTGACTTTGACTTTCAGGTACTCTTCCATCTGCTTCCTGGTCATACCATCTAAAAAGACATCCTCATCTGCCTTGAACATGCTTTTTGAAAGCAGCAGCTCGCTTCCGAGATCTTTATTATTCAACTGGGTTATGACATCCTGTCCTGCAATAAGCCCTGTGACAGTCACGCTGCGCCCGAAGAAATCATTTTCGATCGGGTATATATTGACCGTTATATTTTTAAATACATTCTGTATGCTTTCGACAAACTGCCTGATATATCCGTATACCAGGGTCCCTGTCGCAATACTGATCTTTTTCTTTTTGGAAAATCCGAATGGGCAGGATCTCCTTATGCCGTTTTTCAACTCTTCAAGATGATCACATATTTCCTGTCTGAAGCTTGATAAAAGGCCTACCCCGTTTTCTATCTGCGGGAAACCGTCATATTCATCATGATCCGGTATGTCTCGCTCTGCCTTTATATATATTTCGTCGGCAATATATGCGAAATTGATCCCCATCTCTTCTTTACAGTATTTCTGGAAATTCACGACCTGATCTATGACTTCGATGCAATCCCTCTTTTCAAATGACGCTAAAGGGAACAGCCCCTCACGGTATTTTGTTATACCGACAGGTACTACCGATACACTTTTGACTGCAGGGTGCATTGATTTGAGATCCCTGAGAGTCCTGTCAAGATTTTCTTTATCGTTGATGCCTTTAACAAGCACTATCTGGCAGTTCATATCGATGCCCGCATCCTTGAGTATGGCCATCTTTTTTAAAACATCGCCCGCAAATCTGTTGTTGAGCATCATGCATCTGATATCAGGATCCGTGGAATGGACTGAGATATTGACAGGCGAGAATTTCATTTTCGCTACTCTTTCGACTTCTTTAAAAGACATGTTCGTCAGGGTCACATAATTTCCTGTCAGGAAAGACAGTCTTGCATCGTCATCCTTGAAATAACAGGTCTCTCTCATTCCTTTTGGAAGCTGGTCTATGAAGCAGAAGATGCATTTGTTCTGACAGGACTTCTCATCGTCTATAAGCTCCTTATCAAATTCCATGCCTAGATCATCATCCGGTTCCTTTTCTATCTCTATATCGTATTCTTTTCCTGTTTCCCCGGATCTGATCCTTACCAGGATGACTTCATTTGATATCTGATACTGATAATCAAATATGTCCGTGATGTCTTCACCGTTAACGGACAGTAAAAAATCACCGGATCTTATTCCGGCTCTTTTTGCGATACTTCTGTTTAAAACTGTTTTGATCCTTATTTCCATTTACAACAAAAAGGCGATATTTTGTATCGCCTTGTCAATTTACTTCTTCTCTTCTGCTACTTTGACAACTTCTTTTCCATCATAGTATCCGCATTCAGGGCATACTCTGTGCTGAAGCTTAAGAATGTGGCATTGCGAGCATCTTACTAGATTCGGTGTCTTCAATTTGTAGAAAGTCCTTCTTTTATGTTTCCTCTGTTTCGATATCTTATGTTTAGGTAGAGCCATTTTACACCTCCTATATTATCTGTTTATTGTTTGAACATATCCTTCAGCCCGTCAAAATCGGAGTTTCCTCTGTTTTTCATCAGACAGTCGCATTGGGCATCATTCAAGTCACATCCGCAAACAGGACATAATCCTTTGCAGTCATCCTTACATAATATCCTTCTCGGGATATTCAAGTATATGGCGTCGATCACGGCTTGCGTAATATCCAGCATGTATCCTGAATATTCATAACTGTTCAAGCTCTTCGGACTGTTCGCGGGTTCGAAAATCTCTTCCATATCTATCGAGAAAGGTTTTTCAACATCCTTCATGCATCTGTAGCATTTTGCCGACAAAGCACCTTTTATGTTGGCTGTCACAGTCAGGATGCTTTCCAGAAACTTTACGCTTCCTTTTATATGCATCTTTCCGACGAAATCTATCTGTGACATGCCACCGCCAGTTTCATGACTATCCAGATCCATCTCGTACTGCAGAACAGCACCATTTCTCTCTATTATATCGGTTATGTCAATCTTCATATCATTTCCTTCCAAAAACCGACAACCACTATTATATTGTCACCGATTTTCGTTGTCAAGACAATTTTGGTTATTACTTGATGCTCTCAAGTACTTTTCTGCACTGGCGGGCAATTTCCAGCTCCTCATTTGCGGGTATAACCAGAATTCTGACATTAGCTTTGTCTTTACTGATATCTGCCTCGCCATGAGCGCTGTTGTTCTTCTTTTTGTCCAGCTTTATTCCGAAAATATCCAGATCCTTTGTTATAAGCTCCCTGGTATATGCGTTGTGCTCTCCTACGCCGGCTGTGAAAACAAGCGCATCTATCCCGCCCATGACTCCGACATACTCACATATATACTTCTTTACTCTGTATGCGAAAATGTCCATGGCAAGCTTCGCTCTCTTGTTGCCTTCGTCCTTTGCCTTTAT
>JBAYNV010000030.1:0-17359 GCA_041678685.1 Clostridia bacterium | reverse complement strand
GCAGCCGGCATTTGCAAGGATCTCTGAAATGGGTATAAGATACAGCGCATTACCGGGTCATACGATGGAACTTGCCGATGCGCTCAATCATGTATTATCGGAAAAATGGACCGCATTGAGAGGCCTTGCCATAGCATCTTTCGGGATAAGCTCATTAAAAGCTTCAGACGAAGACGAAGCAATGCTTAAACAGTTACAGCGCAGCGCAGTAATGAGAGACCCCACAATGGCAGCTGCAACGCTCGTAGGCGCACAGTCAGAAGCAATGGTAAATGCCGCAAAGAACCAGGGTACCGGTCCTGTAATGGCTTTTGCCGGACTGAATATGGCAAGCCAGGCGGGCGGGATGAATGCACAGAGCCTGTATGCTATGGGCGCTTCGCAGCCTAAACAGGGGACTGTTGATACTGACAGCTGGACATGTTCATGCGGTGCAGTCAATAAAGGCAAATTCTGCACCGAATGCGCAAAACCAAGACCTGTCGATATAGCTGGCTGGACATGCTCATGCGGTGTCATAAACAAAGGCAAGTTCTGCATGGAATGCGGAAAACCCAAACCTGCAGGAGCAAAATTATATAAATGTGACAAATGCGGATGGGAATTAAAGGAAGGTATGGCTGCTCCTAAATTCTGTCCCGAATGCGGAGACATATTCGATGATTCCGATATCGTTAAATAGGTGATAGTCAATGGATGATGAAATAAGAGCTAAGACAAAGGAAGAAACGGACAGGAAATGTCCGTCATGCAGCGGTACTATGGATTTTGATCCTGAAACGGGAGGCCTTGCATGCCCATACTGCGGTCATAAACAGGAAATACCGATAAATAAAGAAGCGGTAAAAAAAGCTGTGGAGAAGGATTTTCTTTCTGAAGAGACGAAAGAAAACTGTGACTGGGGTGCGGAAAAGAAGACTGTAGTATGTAAATCCTGTGCAGCGGTGTCCGTATATGATGCCCTTCAGATATCTGATGTATGCCCGTATTGCGGTTCAAATCAGGTGACTGAGGAAAAAGGAACAGATACGTTGGCTCCCACCGGCGTATGCCCATTTGCAGTAACAGACAAAGAGGCAGGGAGCAACTTCCATAAATGGCTCAAAGGAAAAATATTCTGTCCGAAAGCCGCTAAGGAGAGTGTAAAACCCGGATCATTCAAAGGTGTGTATCTTCCATACTGGACATTTGATACCGACACACAAGCCTTATACAGTGCGCAGTTCGGAAGAGACAGAGTGGAGAGGGATCCAAAAGGAAATACCAGGACCGTCACCGACTGGTTCCCGACACGCGGTACATACAGGAGATCTTTTGATGATTACGCTATACCGGGCACCGAAAGATATGACAGACGGATGCTTCACATGATCGAACCGTTCGATACGGCAAACAGCAAGAGTTACAAGCCGGAGTATGTAGCCGGATTCATATCGGAAAGATATTCGGTAGGACTTCAAAATGCATGGGAAAAAGCGAAGCAGGATATTTACGATATACTTGAAGATGAAGTGAACAGGGATATAAGGGTGAAAAACGCGGCAAGCCATGTCAGGAACCTTACGATGTCCGTTGATCATGAGAATATAAAGTACAAGTATCTTCTCTTACCCGTCTGGCTGTCATCTTTCCTGTATAAGCAGAAGGTATTCCGGTTCATGGTCAACGGTCAGACAGGTAAGGTCGGAGGCCACGCGCCTATATCACCGATACGTGTCGTTATTGCAGTCGCAATTTTTGCAGCTATAATATTACTTATACTTAAGATGAGCGGAACGATTTAACAGGAAAGGCAGATCAATGGAGATAAAAGGAAAAAGAATGTATAGAATGCTCGAAAAGCTGGATTTTATACGTTTATCGGCTACAGACGGCGAGAAAGAGGGAGCACGGATCATATTTGATGAAGTGGCTTCCATAGGGATCACACCTCATTATGAGAGTTTTAAAGTACCTTATTACGAAATACAGAAGGTGCAATTTGAGGTAACTGAACCCAAGCATGCAGAATATGAAGTGACCGGGTACGGCTTCAGCGGAAATAACGCAAAAGACGGGATAGAAGCGGGATTCAGATATGTTGAAGCTGCTGAAGACATCGATCTAGTAGATACAAAAGGTAAGATAGTACTTATTTCGAACCTGAGCTATGAGATATATGAAAGGCTTTGTAAAGCCGAAGTCGCAGGATTCATAGCGCCGTCAGGGGATTTTGCTGATGATCTGAAAAGAACAGACCTCGATCAGAGGATGCTCAGGCAGAAACATACGGAACACGGGCAGATACCCGGAGTATGCATGCATATGAGCGATGTTATCAGGCTTGTAAAATCCGATCCGAAGAAAGTGAAGATAACGCTTTCTCAGATCGAAACTGAAGGCGAATCACAGAATGTCGTAGCAGAAATAGAAGGAACGAAATATCCACAGGAAGAAATAGTATATACAGGGCATTATGATTCTGTAGTATTCAGCCACGGAATGTACGATAATGCCGCAGGCTCTGTGATAATGCTTGAACTTGCCAGATATTATGTTGCGAATCCTCCGCTTAGGACTGTCAGATTCATATGGACCGGATCCGAAGAAAGAGGTCTGTTCGGGAGTAAAGCATATGTCAAAGATCATGAAGCTGATCTGAAAAAAATCATGTTATGTATAAACATAGATCTTGTCGGACCGGTTTTAGGAAGAGATACGGCAATAGTGCTGGCAGAAGAAAAGCTCTGTCACATGATCGAATATATGTATAAGGAAATAGGGCATCCTATGAATACAAAGTTTGATATTTATTCGAGCGACTGCATACCTTTTGCTGATAAGGGAGTGCCTGCCGTGAATTTCGTAAGATACGGTACTCCGGGTGCGGCATCATGCCATAACAGGAACGATGTGCTTTCCACATTGTCAGCTAAAAGTCTGGAATACACCACTACTTTTATTGTGGAATTCTCCAGGAGGATAGTTAATGCGTATATTTTTCCTGTTGCAAGAGAGATACCGGAAGATATCGTAAAGAAGATCGACAAATATCTGATGAAGAAGTGATCAAAAGGAGGACCGTTACGGTTCTCCTTTCATTATATTGACTGAAAGGGCTGTATGATGTTAGAATTGGCGAGGGAGAATTATTTTACGTATGGCAATTGATTTTGGTTCCTATATATCTTATCTGACAGCGAATCCGGTATTAGCGGTCACCTCTATCCTGACTTTGGCGGTTGTCATGGTTAACGGATGGACTGATGCCCCAAATGCGATCGCAACATGTGTTTCGACCCGTTCAATCAGTCCCAGGCTTGCGGTGCTTATGGCAGCTGTTTTTAATTTCCTTGGCGTGTTTATAATGTCATTGCTCAACACCAAGGTCGGAGCCACGATCTTCAATATGATAGATTTCGGGGATAATTCAAGGATCGCCCTTATAGCTCTTTGTGCCGGACTGGCGGCTATAGTCATATGGTCTGTCGCTGCGTGGATATTCGGCATTCCCACAAGCGAAAGCCATGCTCTGGTCGCAGGAATAGCAGGAGCAGGAGTTGCGATCAAAGACAGTTTTACCGCTATAAACGGTTCAGAAATAATGAAAGTGGTTTACGGGCTCATATTTTCCACGGTCCTTGGATTTGTGATGGGATACGTGATGGTCAAACTTGTCGAAGCCATATGCAGAAAGCTGAATAAAAGGAAAACGCAGGGATTTTTCCAGGCTGGTCAAATAGGGAGTGCTGCATTGATGGCATTCATGCATGGAGCTCAGGACGGTCAGAAATTCATGGGTGTATATATCCTGGGAATATATCTTGCGCAGGGTCAGACAAACAACGGCGGACAGGCTTTGGTTTTCCCCATGTGGCTCATGATATTATGTTCATTGGTAATGGGGCTCGGTACTTCTATTGGCGGTTACAAGATCATGAAAACAGTTGGGATGAATATGGTCACACTGGAAAAATACCAGGGATTCTCAGCGGATCTTGCTGCTGCAGGATGTCTGCTGTTTTCGTCCATAACAGGGATGCCTGTAAGTACGACTCACACGAAAACTACAGCGATCATGGGTGTCGGAGCTGCAAAGAGGATAAGGAATGTAAACTGGGGCGTGGTAAAGGATATGGTACTTACATGGGTATTCACATTTCCGGGATGCGGCATCATCGGATATTTGATGGCTAAATTGTTTTTGACAGTATTTTAACTTATAAAGGAGAATGACATGTTTAGAAAAGACACATTTGATTATTACGAAAAATTCGTGGAACTTGTAGATTACAATTGTAAGGCTGCCGATCTTCTCTATGAAATACTGCAGAATTTCGACATAAAGAAAGCCCAGGCATGTCTTAAGAGCATGCATGATATAGAGCATGATGCGGATGATGCCAAGCATACCATGTCAAACAAACTGGTTAAGGAATTCATAACCCCTATCGACAGGGAAGATATAATAAACCTTTCACAGGAGATAGATGACGTTACTGATACGATAGAAGACGTGCTAATACAGATGTATATGTATGATGTAAAAAGCATCAGAAAAGAAGCTCTTGCATTCGCAAGGATAATAAAAAGATGTTGCGAAGCTCTTAAACTGACATTCATGGAATTTCATAATTTCACAAAGAGCAAGACCATAAAGAGCCTGATAGTTGAAGTCAATGATCTGGAGGAAGAAGGAGACAAACTGTTTGTTGAGGTCATAAGAGACCTGTTCACTACCTCCACTGATGCAGTTGAGATCATGACATGGAAGTCCCTGTATGAGAACCTTGAAAAATGCTGTGATGCATGCGAGCATGTGGCAAATATAGTGGAAACGACAATAATGAAGAATTCATAATCATTATTCTGCATGACAGGAAGCATACCATATGACTTGCCGGCTTATGCTCAGCAAGTCATATTTTTTTAAGGTCACAGCCTTTGATATGAAATGGATTAAGAGAAAAAATGAGCATCATCGCTTTAGAAGAAGTAAATAAAAGTTATGGAGGGTTCGAGGTACTGAAGAATGTTTCTTTTGATATCAGTGAAAATGAGAAAGTCGCGCTGATAGGAAGAAACGGTACTGGTAAGACCACCATATTCAACATCATAGCTGACAAAATGGATTTTGACTGCGGATCCGTTTATGTGGAAAAAGGTTTGAATATAGGATACTTGAGGCAGATATACGGTGATTTTCCCGGAATGACAGCTAAAAACGTCATAGAGCAGGCTTTCACATCGGTTAAGGAAGTGGAAAAAAAGATGAATATCTCAAGGCTCAGAATGGAGAAGGAACCTGATGATATACAGAACATAAGAGAATACAGCGAGCTTAACGAAAAGTTCGAATTCATGGGCGGATACAATCTGACCGAGAAATTCAACAGAGTCACAAAGGGATTAAAGATACCTGATGATGTGATAAATAATCACTTCATAAACCTGAGCGGAGGTGAAAAGACACTGGTCATGCTTGCTGAGGTACTGCTTATGAATCCTGACATACTTCTTTTGGATGAACCTACGAACCACCTTGATATGGACGCATGCGACTGGCTGGAAAAATATATAAAGGAATACAGAGGAGCTATCCTGTATATTTCGCATGACAGATATTTCATCGACAAGACAGCAATGAAAGTCCTGTCACTGGACAATAAGGAAGTTCAGTCATATACCGGAAATTATTCCGCATATCTTGTTCAGAAAACTGAAGCTGACGAGAGAAATCTCAAGTTATATGAAAGACAGGAAAGGGAGATAGAGCGTTTACGCGCCACAGCCCTCAAGTTTAGGAATTATGGCACAGAGATAGCAATAAAAAGAGCGCAGAACCTTGAAAAAAGGATGGAGCGCATGGATATATATGACAGACCGGTCACGGAAAAGGAACTGCAGCTGAACTTTTCCGAAGAGGATAAGGTCAGTAAGGAAATATTTTATGTAAAAAACATAGAAAAATCCTTCTCGGATAAATTGCTCCTGCATGATATTTCTTTCATCATGAGAAGTGGCGACAGAGTCGCTGTAGTCGGTCCGAACGGAGCAGGAAAAACCACATTGATAAAGATAATAACAGGGCAGGAGGAAGCGGATAAAGGTATTGTGAAACGTCCTAAGAGCGTAAAGTATGCATATCTTGAACAGCATGTCAGTTTTCCCGATCCTGAAGCGACATTACTCGAACAGGTATGCAGCCAGCTGGATACTACAGTGCAGTCAGCAAGGAATCTTTTAGGCAAGTTCCTTTTCTTGGCAGACGATGTGTTCAAGAAGGTAAAAGAATTGTCAGGCGGCGAAAGAAGCAGGCTTCGGCTTTTACTGGAAATGCAGAGCGATGTGAATCTTCTGATCCTTGACGAACCTACGAACCACCTCGATATACCTGCAAGGGAAGATATAGAGGAAGCTATCTCTATGTTCGCAGGCAGCATGATCTTTGTGTCACATGACAGGCATTTTCTGAACAAATTCGCAGAAAGGATATTTGAGCTTCGTGACGGAGTATTCAATATCTATGAAGGCAATTACGATTATTATCTTAAAAAAAAGGAACTTGAGCAACAGCAGGAGAAAAACAATAAAGCAAAAGAAACCGAAGTCAAAAACAGCGATCGGGGGAAAATCAAAAGAAGGGCTGACGCAGGCATAAGGTCATGTGAGCAGAGGATATCCAGACTGGAAATGAGCATAGAACAGCTAAACGTTGAAATATCGAAACACAGTACCGATTATGCAGTGCTTATGGAATTACTTGACCAAAAAAAACAGCTGCAGGAGCAGCTGGATAATGAATACGATATCTGGATGGAAAATCAGGATTAACGGTTTATAACCTCTTTCTGAATGCTATGAACGCTACTACCGCAAAGACGATCACCTGTAATGCTATATATACCCACATATTCTCATATCTGTTTACAGTCACGTTTTCCTCATCGTCAGGGATCGTTATTTCCTGTGTTTCACTTGGTTCAGGCGAATATACAGGTGTGACCGTTTCAGAAGGAATAGGTATATCCGAACCGATGACCGTTACTGTCGGAGCTGGTGTCGGAGTAGGAGTCGTTGTAGGTGTAGGAACAGGTTCCGTCTCCGTGACGGTTTCACGGCTTATTTCCAGAGCAATGTATACAGGCGCATAAGTAACCGTGTTATAGTATTTAGTAAGATATTCGTTGACTTTTCCGTCTTCGGTCACATATGTTGTTTCCTCTGTGATGCTGTATGTATATGTCATTGTTGCGATCATGCCATCATCGGAGTATTTTATATGTCCATCCTCATTTGAAATGCTTGGATCAAGAACTTTAGTGTTATCCATATATGTCAGTTTGTTTACCGTGCACTTTCCAAGATCAAGAAGCGTTTCACATATGAAGACTGCGGCTTCAGAAAGGTTATATCCAGGATCAAGAACGATCCTCTTTATTACCCCGTCATTGTCTTTATAGAAAGCGGTCAGATCGGCCACATCAGTCGAAATAAGGTAAGGACGCCATGTCTTGTCTATATCATTTCCAAGCTGCGTTAATGATATCTCGCTGAGTGCCGGAGTCTGAAAACATACAAAAAGGTGAGATCCTTTGCCGACATCCGCACCTGTCAGATCCATGGTTACAAAATAGACAAAGCCGCCGTCAGCTGCCGTACCTGTTTTATGCAACACACCTACAGGTTCTGCAGATACTGATAGTGTGCACATCATCAACGATATAACCAGTAATATGAGTATAAATTTTCTCAAACCAAACATCCTTATTTAAGCATATTAACAGATATATAATGCTATTTCAATTATTTTCAGGTTTAAATGAATATATATTATGAAATCGTGTATAATTAATGTAATTAAAAATAAGGAATGGTAAGAGCATGCTGGACAAAAACATTATTTATGAGGTACTTACCGCTGCAGTTTCAAAAGGAGCAGATTTCGCTGAGATATTCCTGGATGATACTGTAGCCGGATCGATCAACTATGTAGACAATCAGGTGGAGACGACACAATCCGGTAGAGATTTCGGGATAGGCATAAGAGTCATTAAAGGATTGAACTGCGTGTATGTATATACTAACAGTATTGTCAAGGAAGACCTCATAAAGACCGCGCTTAAGGCGGCTGATGCCATGAAGAGCGGGAAGAGGGATATGACATTTGATCTTTGCCGTACCGGTGTCAGAAAAAGAAGCTTGATAGAAATACTACCTGAGTCGATAGAGAAGAAAGAGAAGCTCGGATATATGAAAGAAGCATACAGGGCAGCAAAGGAATACGATGAATGCATAAAACAGGCATCCGTCACATACCTTGATAAAACCCAGAATATCCTGATCGCCAATACGGAAGGCCTTTTAAAGCAGGATCGCAGAGTATATTCGAGATTTGTCATTTCAGTTGTAGCAGAGCATAACGGCGAGATGCAGACCGGTTTTACGGGACCGGGAGCACACAAAGGATTTGAATTTATCAGGGATCTTGATGTAAAAGAACTGGCTGTCAATGCAGCGGAAACAGCCAAAAAGATGGCATTCGCAGGGTATTGCACTGCAGGTACATATCCGGTCGTAATAGATAACGGATTCGGCGGAGTCATATTCCATGAGTCCTGCGGCCACTCCCTTGAGGCAACAAGCGTAGCAAAGGGTAATTCGGTATTCTGTAACAAGTTAGGTCAGAAAATCGCATCTGAGTGTGTCACTGCCATAGATGACGGGACGATACCCAATGCATGGGGAACACTGAACATAGATGATGAAGGAACACCTACAAGAAAGAATATACTTATCAAAAACGGCGTATTGAAGAGCTATCTTATAGACAATCTGAACGGTAAAAAAATGAATATGGCGTCAACTGGTTCCGGCAGGAGGCAAAACTATAGATTTGCACCTACTTCCAGAATGAATAACACATATATTGCCAACGGAACAAGCAAAAAAGACGATCTGATAGCTGCGACGGATTTTGGCATATATGCAAAGAACATGGGAGGCGGAAGCGTAAATCCCGGAACCGGAGAATTCAACTTTGCGATATGTGAAGGGTATATGATAAGAAACGGTAAGGTATGCGAACCTGTCAGAGGCGCGACGCTTATAGGCAAAGGATCTGAAATACTGACAAACATCGACATGGTGGCAGACAACATGACAATGGCGCAGGGAATGTGCGGATCCGTAAGCGGAAGCATTCCTACCAATGTCGGACAGCCTGCTATAAGAGTGTCGAAGATAACGGTAGGAGGAAGATAATATGAACGGATCAATGAAGGAATTAATGGATAAGATATTCGCAGAAGGCAAAAAATGCGGATTTTCGGATATGGAAATATTCGTAAGCGAAGGTGATAGTTTCGAAGTAAAGATATATGAACAGGAAATAGACAGCTATAAGGTGGCTGACAGCAAGGGTATGGGATTCCGGGGAGTTATGAACGGAAAGATGGGATACTCATATACTGAAAAAATAGCCGACGATTCGATCGCTTTACTGCTAAGCGGAGCAAGGCAGAACGCTGAGCTTTCCGACAGTAAGGAACAGGATGTGATATTCGGAGGCTCCAAAGAATACAAAGCTGTCAGAAGCTATTATCCTAAGCTCGATGATGTTACGGTAGCGGAAAAGATAGAATTCGCAAAAAAAATGGAACGTACTGCAAAAGCGTTCGACCGGCGTATCAAATCCTGTCCGTACTGCTTATTCGGATCAAATACGGGTTCAGGCAGAATATATAACACAAAAGGATTGGATCTGGGTTCAAAGAGCAATTCCATGTTCTGTTATGTCGAGGCTCTTGCACAGGATGGAGATGATTTCAGTGATGGATTGGCGATATGTGATGAAAACGATTATGAAAAATTCGATCCGGATAAATTAGCTAAAGAAGCGGCTGTAAAAGCGTTGTCATATCTGGGGACAAAACCCATAAAGACGGGCCAGTATAAAGCGATAATAGAAAATATCGCAGTGAGCGATATACTCGCAGCCGTATCGTCATGTTTTTCAGCAAGAACGGTACAGAAAGGCATGTCGTTCCTGAAAGGCCGTCTGGGAACAGAAGTAGCATCCATGTGCGTGACGCTTGTAGACGATCCGTTCAAAGACGGGCAGGGAGGCACTGCTTCATTTGATGGTGAAGGCGTTGCTACAATGTACAAGGAAGTGATCTCAAAAGGTATTTTAAAGACATATCTTCATAACAGCAAATCAGCAAAAATAGACGGAGTTCTAAGCACAGGTAATGCGAGCAGGTCATACAAAAGCAATATATCGATCGCTCCTACCAATCTGTATATCACGCCGGGAACAAGATCACTGGATGAATTGGAAAAAGCTATGGGAGATGGGATCGTCATTTCGGAAGTTGCCGCGCTGCATTCAGGCTTTGACGCTATAAGCGGAGATTTTTCACTGCCGGCAAAGGGGCATGTTGTAAAGAACGGCAATAAAGCGGAATACTTCCGCCAGATCACGATATCTGGAAATTTCTTCAACATGATCAAAGACATTACTGAAGTGGGATGCGATCTTTCATTCGGAACGAACGGGAGCATAGGATCCCCATCGCTGCTTATATCGAATATAAGCGTGGCAGGAGAATAACAGATGGAAAAAGAAGTGTCAGGAAATATCGAAGGTCTGAAAAAGAGCGCACTCGAAGTACTCCTTGGTATATATGACTGTACTGTTGACAATGATATATACTGTTCACAGGAAATAATGGACAAGATATGCAGCGTCTCTTATGCCACAGGCAGGGAAATAGCCGTATACATAGAGAAAAAAGGCGAGATCTGCGAAGTAGCGGTAGGTGATGCCTCTATGGTCAGAACAAATTATGACATACAAAGAGGCGTCCGCCTGATCCATACACATCCGTCAGGCAATGCATGTTTATCTTCTATAGATATTTCAACTCTGAGATCTTCAGATCTGGCCGCAATGGCCGCTGTCAGCCTGGATCAGGATAAAATGGCATCGATGTACTGTGCATATGTAGCGACAAACGGAGAAACGGAAATATTGGGACCGTATAAAAATCTGTCTCAGACTACCGCATTCATGAATGAACTCCGGCTGTTCACTGTGAAGAAACAAAAAACGAGCGAAGTAACACAGGGAAAAAAGGAAAGAGTTATCGCGGTCGGACTGTCATCTAAAGACAGCATGCCCCATATGGATGAACTTAAAAGTCTGATTGAGACTGCAGGAGGCGAATGTGTTGCAACAATGGTGCAGAATAAAGCAGATTCGGATCCCGCGTTTTATATCGGTAAAGGAAAAATCAGGGAACTCATGTATCTGTGTTCAGATCATTCAGCCGATACTGTCGTATTCGATGATGAGCTGACATATTCGCAGCAGAATAATATAAAGGAAGAAATAAACGTCAAGGTCCTCGACAGGACTGCCCTGATACTCGATATCTTTGCTAAAAGGGCTTTCACCAATGAAGGCAAACTGCAGGTAGAGCTTGCGATGCTCAACTATATGCTGCCAAGGCTTATGGGGCAGGGAACGGAACTGTCAAGGCTTGGAGGCGGAATAGGGACAAGGGGGCCTGGCGAGAGCAAACTCGAAACTGACAGGCGTGTAATAAAAAAAAGGATGCTGAACCTTGAAAAAGAATTGGCCGCTGTTGATAAAAGAAGGACTCTGTCGCGTGAAAGCAAGGCAAGAAAAAGCTTTTATACATTTGCCATAGCAGGTTATACTAACGCTGGCAAGTCTTCATTACTAAATAAACTGACGCAAAGCGATGTACTGGCGGAAGATATGCTGTTTGCCACGCTTGACCCGACTGCAAGAAAATATGAACTGCCGTCAGGTAAGGAAGTGATCCTCATAGATACTGTCGGTTTCATAACCAAATTACCTGTAAAACTGATCGAAGCCTTCAAATCCACGCTTGATGAGATAAGGTTCGCGGACTGTATACTGCATGTTATGGATGGAGCAAGTGAGGATCTGTACAGTCATGTTGAAGAGGTATATTCCATACTTAATACGCTTGGAGCTGCCAATATACCTGTAATAGAGGTCGTCAATAAGAGCGATCTTGGGAAGGACCTCGTTATCCCGCCTTCAAAATATCAAAGAGTATACATATCCTGCAAAACAGGGGAAGGCCTCGATGATCTTACGGCAAAAATGGATGAAATGCAGAATAACAGATATGTCTCGATCACTGTGACTGTACCTTATTCCAACGGAAAGCTTATGGCCTTCATTTATGCGAATGCAAAAGTGAATGCTACCAGGGAAACCGAAGAAGGCACTGTCATGGATATAGAGATATCAAGCGAATATCTGACAAAACTGAATGATCAGTGATGCTTCTATTTGATATTTATATTTAATATACCCTGCTGTTCCAGTTCCATCAGAGCAAGATCTATCAGGTACAGGAATTCCGGTGTGGATGCGGAGTATATTTTCTTTAAACGCGTATCCATTTCCGGTTTGATGCCTGTAATAAGATAAACAGGATCTTCTTTTAATGACTCAGCTACCTTTTCGATAGTATCAAGCGTCACATTCTGCATACCTGATTCTATCCTGCTTATATATGCAGGCGATATATTTGAAACTTTTGACAGCTGCTGCTGTGTAAGTTTCAATGATTTTCTTTTTGCTTTTATCCGAAGCCCGATGTACTTGTAATCCAACATTATTATCCCTCTATATTTAATATTTCTACACCTATTCAATATATTTAATGATATCTATCTTTTTGTATCAATGAAGTGACAAAATAGAAATTTCCATAAGATATGAAGTATAATTATCTTTAAATATATGTTTGGGAGCAGAAAAATTTGATCAGGGAAAAGCAGTTCTATAAATCATTTTTCAGCATGGCTGCTATAATGGCAGCACAGAATATAATCATATTCTCAGTAAATCTTGCAGACAGCCTCATGCTGGGCAAGTATTCGGAAAACGCTCTTTCAGGTGTTGCGCTTGTAAATCAGATACAGTTTCTGCTTATGATGTTTGTAATGGGCATAGCCGACGGTGCGCTGGTGTTCAGCGCGAGGGCTTATGGTGAAAAGGATATCGGCACAGTGAGAAAGGTCACGAATATTTCAGTAAAAGCGGGATTGGTGATATCTCTTCTGCTGGCTATAGTCGTATATCTTTTTCCGGTACAGGTACTCTCGATATTATCAAATGACACGGCTATCGTCGCGGAAGGAGCTAAATACCTGAAAATCGTTTGTTTCACCTATCCCATATTTGCACTTACGAATACGCTCCTTACAAGTCTGAGAAGCGTGGAGGATGTGAAAATCGGGTTTTATGTTTCT
Source organism: Clostridia bacterium (assembly GCA_041678685.1). Lineage (GTDB taxonomy): Bacteria > Bacillota > Clostridia > DUPQ01 > DUPQ01 > DUPQ01. The sequence goes on along the minus strand of JBAYNV010000030.1, from coordinate 4,057 downwards.
CTTTCAGCTCTTTTTTCCAATATTATACTCAACTACATAATGATATTCGGTAAATTTGGTTTTAAAAGAATGGGATCAGAAGGTGCTGCCATAGCTACTTTGATTTCAAGGCTTATAGAATTGGCTTTTGTAATAGCATATCTTTGGCTAAAGGATAGAAAGATAGGACTGAAGCTGTATCATTTTGGTAAGATCGATAAGGATCTTTTCAAAGCATATGTAAAAACAGGGGTTCCTGTATTCGGATCCAATGCCATCTGGGGAATAGCAATGGCAGTACAGACAGCGATCCTCGGACACATGGGGGAAGGTACTATCACTGCCAACAGCATCGCTATATCTTTGTTCCAGCTGATGTCCGTTATGTCATTCGGTTCTGCGAATGCATCGGCAGTCATGATCTCGAAAACGATAGGTGAGGGGGAAATTGAAAAGATCCGACCCTATACCAAGACATTACAGATATTATACCTGATGATAGGTCTTGTTACAGGAAGCCTTCTCTTAATATTTAAAAATACTGTCGTTGACTGGTATCTTATCTCACAAGGATCAAAAGAGCTGTCAAAAGCATTTATTACGATACTTGCCTTCACCGCCGTGGGTACGTCATATGAGATGCCCTGTCTGGCAGGCATAGTTAGGGGAGGAGGAGATACTGCTTTTGTGCTTAAGAATGATTTTATATTCATGTGGCTAATAGTGATCCCTGTTGCTTCGCTTGCGGCTTTTGTATTTTTTGCATCTCCGGTGGTTGTTTTTGCCATATTGAAAAGTGACCAGATAACAAAATGCTTTGTCGCTCTGGTCAAGGTAAACAGATATAAATGGATCAGAAATATCAGACCTTGAAAGATTCTGACATGTCTACCTTTACATCATCCGTAACGTTCTTACGGAATTTGCTGTTTCTTATTCTTTCCTGTAAATACTCATAATATCTGTCTTCATCAAAAGGTATGTCGACCCATGAATCAGTCCAGGTCGAAAGCAACATCGCATTTGATATGGTAAGACCTTTTATGCCTTCCTCACCGGGGGCGATAAGCTTTTCACCATTCAGTATCGAATTTATAAAATTCTGCACTATACCTAAGTGCCCGGGATTCTCACCTTCTGCCGCGATCTCAGTCACTTCAAACGAAGGTGTGCCAAATGCTTTATCTGAAGTGAATGTGAATTTTTTTATGCCTGTCTCCAGTTTGTGCAGCATTATCTTATTATTCTCTATCACGATCTTGCCCATGTCGGTATCTATCTCGAATCTGTTTGTCCCCGGTGCATCGCCCGTAGTTGTTATAAATACGCCTGTGGCACCGTTTTCGTATTCAACATAAGCGGTCACGTCGTCTTCCACCTCTATATCGTGATATTTACCGAATGCACAGAAAGCACGGACACGGGTAGGCATACCGCATATCCACTGCCACAGATCCAGCTGGTGGGGATCCTGATTAAGAAGGACTCCGCCTCCTTCACCTTCCCATGTGGCACGCCAGCCGCCTGAGTCATAGTAGCGCTGTGAGCGGAACCAGTCCGTTATGATCCATACGCAGCGCCGGATCTCACCCATCTCATTATTTAGTATCATGTCATGGACTTTCCTGTATGTCGGGTTCGTACGCTGATTGTACATCATGGAAAACACAAGTTGCGGATGCTTTGCATGCTCTTCATTCATTTGTCTGACCTGCTTTGTATACACACCGGCAGGTTTCTCGCAAAGAACATGCATGCCTTCTTTGAAACCTCTTATGGCATATCCTGCATGGAAATAATGGGGAGTGCAGATCAGTATCGCATCGAACAGATGCGAGTTAAAAAAGCTGTTTTCATCCGTGAAAAGCATTATTTTGTTGCCATATGTCTCTTTGGCAAGAGCTATCTTTTTTTCATCGGTATCAAAAATCGCGGTAACATAACCGTTTTTTACTGTACCTTCATCGAAGTTTTTCAAATGCGTATGGGCAATATTCCCATATCCTATAATACCAAATTTGATATCTTTCATTTTACACCCATTGATACGAGATAGTCATATGATTCTTTCAGTGCATCAAACGGAGAACCTTCGCATATGTCCTGTTCTACGGCACAGTACAGTACCCCTGAATACCTGCATGCGTCTATTATCCTGCTCCAGTTCAGATTTCCCTGGCCGATCGGCTTATATACTGTCTTGAGTTCGGCATTTACGCCCATGTCCTTGAAGTGAATGTATTCACATCTTCCTTTCAACTTTCTGATCCACTCAATAGGATCAGCTCCTCCCGCCTGGACCCAATAGGTATCCAGTTCAAAGAAGAAATTCGGGGAAACATTTTCAAAAAGGATATCCAGTACCGGCTTCCCGTTCATCCTGTAGAATTCGATATTATGATTGTGGTAAATGAACCTAAGGCCTTTTTCTGCAAGTTTATCGGCAACATCAGAATATGTCTCTATGAAGCTTTTCAGTGAATCCTCATTTACAAGAAAATCCCTCGGCATAGAACCGAGCCCCACATATTTTGTTCCCCACATCAGATGTTTTTCAATAACATTATCCAGGTCATTCACAAAATCGTTATGAGGTATATGAGTAGCGGAAATGGGAACGCCAAGCTCATCGCTTATTTCTTTTACCCTTTTTGGATCGATCGGTCCCATACCCGAATACTGTGCGGATGAATAACCCATTTCTTTGACTTTCACCGTCGTATCATAGTAATCCTTTTCAGTTTTACAGAACTCTCTTAAAGTGTATAACTGTGCAGCAGATCTCATTATCCATCTCCCTAGACGTGATTTGATTCAATTATACAAACATGATGTTGTTTATTCAACATCGATTTATTATAATCAGTATCTAAGGATGTGTGCTAAATGGATTATATTCTATATAACGGTAAGATAATTTTAAAAAACAGGATACAAGACAGCGGATATGTCACAGTCGATGGAAGCAGGATAGAGGGTGTATATGAAGGCAACCCGGATATCGATACATTAAGAAAATGTGCAAATGTCATAGATGTCAAGGGTAAGTACATATCACCTGGATTTATTGATATCCATGTGCATGGCGGAGGCGGAAAAACATTCGCTATCGGTGGCGAGGAATCGTTCATTATACCTTGCCGGACACATGCTATCCACGGTACGACAAGCATTTATCCTTCGATATCATCTTCGACGGCTGAAATAATGGAAAATGCCATCAGATGTTTTCGCAAGGCAAAAGGCCATAATGACAAAGGCTCATATATGAGAGGGCTTCATTTTGAAGGCCCCTATTTCTCGCCAAATCAAAAAGGCGCTCAACAGGAATGTTATCTTAGAGATCCTGTGAAAGAAGAGTATCTTGGCATACTCGATATGACGGAGGATATAAAAAGATGGTCATGTGCATGCGAACTTCCGGGTATGGAGGAATTCGCTGCCTGCCTTAAGGACAGAGGCATCAAAGCCTCAATAGGGCACTGCGACGCTACATATGATGAGGTAGTGAAAGCTCATGCATGGGGGTTCGACCTCATAACTCATCTGTATTCCTGCTGCTCCACGATAAAGAGGGAAAAAGGATACAGGATACCGGGCGTGATAGAAAGCGCGTATCTGATAGATGACATGGATGTGGAAATTATATGCGACGGACATCATCTTCCGGACAGTCTTATACAATTTGCATATAAGTTCAAAGGAAGCGACAGGACTGCCATAATATCCGATGCCTTGTGTTATGCCGGTATGGATGTACCCAACGGAACAGCAGTAAGGGAAGACATAATAATAGAAGACGGAGTGGCAAAACTTACAGACCGGTCCGCTTTCGGAGGCTCGATAGCTACATTTGACAAACTTGTACGGATCGTATTGAAAGCCGGGATATCGCTTGTCGAATGCATAAAAATGTCTTCATATACTCCAGCAAGGATAATGGGGATAGAAAACGTCACCGGAAGCCTGGAAAAAGGTAAAGATGCGGATATTATCGTATTCGACGGATCGATCGACATAAATACTGTGATCATACAGGGCAACAGGATATTATAGATATTGAAAGGAAAACAAATGG
>JBAYNV010000029.1:0-18163 GCA_041678685.1 Clostridia bacterium | reverse complement strand
CAGGGCTTTCTGTATGTCTTCACGGCTGTCTTTGTATTCAGGTCCATGGCAATCAGAGCCGAATGTCATTCTGACTCCTTTTTCAAACATGTATCTTAAATATTCATTGTATTTACGATAAAAATCTTCTGATGATCTCTCTCCGTATACCATATATGCGTTTGCTTCTATACATACTCCGTTTTCTATCAGCGCAGCAGCAAGTTCATCATGCATTGACCTTGGGATAACATCAAAATCCCTGAACCATGGTGCCTGATCCTGGTAGTAAAACCACCAGGGATGTCCTAATATATCTACCCTCGGATCGGTCGCTATATACATCTGCTGACGGTGCCATTCCTTTATAAGCCCTTGCCCTTGGCTTACATCAGTATGCCATGGGGAATGAGCTGCTGCAACAGCGTACATAATGCCTAATTCCTTCATATCTTCAGCTGTCAGCATGAATTCAAATCCATATCCTTCTATAGGTACAGTGGATGTATAACCATCCCTTGTACCTGTTTTTGCACAATGCTCATACATGGCTTTCGGTATGACAGTCAGTTCGACTCCGAAATAGAAACCGTCTGTCTTATACTGTTCGTAAAGTCTTTTTGATTCTTTCATGTTTTCCCAATATGAAGGTATGTTGTAATTGGCATGGTCAGTAATACCGAACATTTCGATACCTGATTTCCTGGCTGATTCTATCAATACCGGAACAGGCAGTTTTGCATCATATGATGCAGTTGAGTGGATATGCCAATCGGTGTTATACATGATTCCTCCTGTATGTGTGAAGTTTATTGCATTATACCATACTGCGATAAATTTGAGCCTGATCGGATCAGGAAATGATACCCTTTTAAACTTGGAGTATCTATTTACTCTTTATACTCTATCCTGAAATATTCCAGGATCTTTTTAAATTTATCCTGCGCGGAAAGGCAGGTTTCCATCAGATATCCTTTTTCCGTATTCCACTGCTTAAGGCCCTGATAATAAAACATCTTGATATCATCTTCTATGATAAATGGAACAATATTATATCTTAAGCACTCCTTAAACATGATCAGTCTTCCGACTCTGCCGTTACCATCCTGAAAAGGATGAATACGCTCAAATTGAACATGGAAATCAATAATATCTTCCAGAGTTTTATTTCTGATGGAATTGTATTTAAGAAGCAACACTTTCATTCTGTCGCGGACTTCCTCCGGCAGCGCTGTTTCCATACCACCGACCTCATTGGGCATATTCTTGTAATCGCCCACCACGGACCCATCCTTGCGGTTATCGCTCGTTCCATTTTTTAAGATCAGATGGATCTCTTTGATCAATTTTTCCGAAAGGATACTTTTAGCAGTATCTATTACCTGATCGATACAGCGGAAGTGATTCACCGTTTCAATCACATCATCTACATTTACACTTTTATTTTCAATACCGATAGTGTTGGTCTCATAAATGTAACGCGTCTGATCGTGAGTAAGACGGCTTCCCTCAATGTGATTGGAGTTGTAAGTCAGATCGATCTGTACTTTATGATAAATGCTGCCTGACAGGCGCTTTCTTTTTTCAGCCTGCAACACTTCAAGGAGTGTATAAGGTACGCTATGTTTTTTGTTTGTCCGTTCAGGCTTCTGTGCATATTCGGGGATGTTCCATGTTTTGCCTGTAAGAAAGGCACCCTCTATACGGCCTGCAGAGCAGTAACCTCTGACGCTGCGTTTTGAAATATTCCATTTTTCTGCGATTTGTCCAACAAAAAGATATTTCATTTTGTGCCTCCTTGATCTGACAAGTATATTTTATAACATTATCGGCAATAATGCAATTACAAATTTACGTGGTATTGCATTAATATTGCCGATAATAAGTACGGGATATACTTCCAATGCTCCAGTGTAATACATAGATACTTTTTTTGTTTACTGAATATTAGTTTTACCACCGTGTAGTGACATTGCAGGGTATGATCAACAAATTTAATAGATTGATATTTATTTCTATTTGCAATGAATATATAATAAGTATCAGTATTTAAATACCGGGAAATATCAGGAATCAATCATTTATGCGCCTGATCAGACGCAACTATATTATATGGGGAGGAAATGTGCATGAACAACACAGATACGCCGAACATCCATCGTTATGACCCGCCAAAATGGTTCCGTGACGCTGATTTCGGCATTTTTATCCATTGGGGGGCATCAAGTATACCTGCATTTGCACCGGTAGATGTAGACGATTATGGGACGCTCATGAAAGAGAAACCCATGAGCTACGTTTTTGCCAATATGCCGTATGCCGAATGGTATCCCAACAGTATGAAGTTTCCAGGAAGTCCTGCACAGGTCTACCATGATAAGAACTACAAGGATAAACCTTATGACTATTTTATCGAAGAGTTCAGGAAGCGTGCAAAAAATGTTGATGTTGAAAAATGGGCGGAACTATTTTCACAGGCCGGTGCGAAATATGTTGTGGTCGTGAGCAAGCATCATGACGGATTCGTGATGTTTGACACCAAGGTAAAGCACCCCAAGAAAGAAAACTACAGCCTGGATTTCGACCATGTCGGAAATCTGGCCGCTGCAGTGCGTAAAAGAGGTATGCGTTTCGGAGTCTATTATTCGTCTCTTATCGACTGGTCATTTAAAGACAGAAGAATAGACAGCGCCGGTTCTCTTTTTATGGGAAATGACAATTCAAAGTTATACTGTGACTACTGCTATAACCACTGGAGAGAAATAATTGACAGGTATCATCCTGATGTACTGTGGAGCGACATAGGTTATCCCACAGATAACAGACTGGAAGATCTATTTACCTATTACTATAAACAGGTGCCCGAAGGCGTGGTAAACGACAGATGGGGCCAGTGGCCGAATCTTTTAAGAAACAGGGTAGGTGAAGCCCTTATAAACAAAATGGCAAAAAGCACTCTTGAAAAGAATTCCGATGTGGTTCTGGACACTAAATATTATGATTTTAGAACTCTGGAATACAATACGAAATGGGAACAGAAGGATATATGGTTTGAAGTGTGCAGGGGAATGGACAAATCGTTCGGGTTCAATCAGTTCAGCAGACCGCAGGACTATATTACCCCTGAGGAAGTAAAAAAAATCATAGCCGAGGTATTTCCCAAAAAAGGACGTCTTCTATTAAATGCAGGTCCTGATTCATACGGAGCCATACCTGAATATCAGGTAGAAATCCTAAGAAAGGTCGGGATAAGATAATGAATGCTAAACAGAAAAAATATATAGTTGAACAGATGATATGGTCATTTTTCATTAATGGTGTTATAAACGGAGCGCTTGCATATTTTCTCAACAAGGATAAGCCACTAGAAACACTGTCGATGCAGGAGAATTATTTTAATCTCATTATTGATATTGCAATAACAGCAGTCATTCTTGCATGGCTTATTGCATGGTCAGTAAACTTCGGCGTTAAAAATACAGGGTTGTATGCATCCATGACACCGCAGAACAGGATCCAGGCATGTATGGGTAAATGGTTCCGGATACCCGCAAGATACGGCTGGATGTGGTGTCTCATAGTTATACCTGTACTGTACGGACTGACGGTCATCGGGATACTTGCATTCGGTGTGACTCAGTTTACTTTATGGGGCTGGACACTGTATAAGACAGGATACACAGCATTAATGGGAGCTGCTTTTTCAGCAATTTTCATTACAAGCGCATATTATGCAGATGCAGCCAATCTTGAGCCTGAAAAGAAGAAGGTAAAAGCATAAAAGTTTAGTTATAAATACTTAACCGGTATAACCATGTCTTCGTCTTTCAGGGTAATTAGATTGTCATACATACATACGACACCCCCTGGTCCCCTTTTGATATTTGGAATCCTATCAAGAACCCGAAAGACCGAGATGTCATTTTTGCTTGGGTCGGCATATTTTTTGATCTCTATTGGATATAGCGTTCCGTTTTGTAAAATCAATAGGTCGATCTCATTCATATCTTTATCACGGTAAAAGTAAAGCGGTATATCTCTTCCTTTATTTAAGTAACTTTTTATAACTTCAGCAATTACAAAAGTCTCAAAAAATGCTCCCGCCATAGCTCCGTTTTGTAATACTTCAGGTGTATTCCATTTTGTAAGATAAGCAGCCAGACCCGTATCAAGGAAATAAACCTTTGGTGTTTTAACAGCTCGTTTGGTAATGTTATTATAATAAGGTTGGAGTAAATAAACGATCTGAGATGCTTGAAGTATGGACAACCAACGTTCTGCTGTAGGTGCACTGATATTTACATCACGAGCTACTGATGCAAGATTTAAGAGCTGACCTGTACAAGCCGCTATCACTGTCATGAATTTAATAAACTTACCTTCATCACCGACCTGGGTTAAATCCCTGACATCACGCTCGATATAGGTCTTTACATAAGAACCATAAAATACTGTCCAATCTACATCACTTTCAGCATACATCTGAGGCATACTGCCCTTGTAAATTATATTCCAAATATCCTTATAAGAGGTTTCCTGTAAGTCTTTACGCCGGGCTGCATAGTATTCATCTGTAGGGATAAACGGCTCGTTAAACTCCACACCTGTTATTTCGCGCAATGATAAACCGAGTAATTCAATCAAACCAAGTCTTCCTGCAAGTGACTCAGTAACATTCTTCATCATTACAAATCGTTGGGAACCGGACAAATAGAATTGTCCTTTTTTATGTTCAGAATCTATGATCATCTTAATATATGGAAACAAATTTGGAGCATATTGAATTTCATCCACGAATAAAGGAGGAGGAGTGTCCTTGAAGAAAGTGCCTGCTTCCTCTCGCGCAGACTGAAGCATGATTGGATCATCAAGCGTTATGTATGCTATATTTTTTGCAACCTTTTTTAAAAGGGTAGTTTTACCTGCCTGACGAGGTCCGGTAATCAGTACTGCACCAAACATTTTTGATATATTTCTAACAGTTTCTTCTATATGTCTATTAATATACATAATGCGTCTCCTTCCGTCTGAAATAACAAACAATATTATTATAGACGGTTTCTTGCAAAAAATCAATGCTATCAAAAATGTATTTCAAAATGGTTTTCAAAAACTACGTTTTTATAAAAATAATAAATTTCTCTCTACGTTAATTACCCATATATTAAATAAATATCCTTAAGCTTCTGTTTTCCAACAAAGTAGGCAGCAATAAGAGGATTAGTTCCTTCAAATAGAATCACAGGCGATTTAACTAATTTCCAATTGCATACTTATATTTTATCGAAACACTTGAAAGGTAGTGATCGTTATGCTATCATCTTTCAGTTATGTCTAAATTCTTTGGATAATAAAATACTTTTCGGTCAATTAGAAAGTATACGCAGAATTTAGGGGGCACTAAAATACGGCAAACGAAGCCTGGTGTCTTACATTTCGTAAAAAAGGAGAACAATTTATATGAAAAAGCCATTTATACTTGCCCTTATTGTAGTAATGAGCCTGACTCTCGCTGCCTGCGGTACTGGCATAGAAAGCGAAGAGGCTACAGACACTTCGACACCTACCGAATCTGTGGTAACAGAAGATCCGACAGAAACACCTGATGAACCTGTGGTTCTGGTAGACGTTGTTTCACAAGGTATTTCCCTTAAACTTCCTTCTGGTATGACAGAACAGGGAGAGAACTTTTATGCTGACACAACAACGGGTGATTCTGCAACATTCGCTGTTGATATGGCTGATGAGAGCTGGCCGTTATCAGACGTGTCACAGGATGATTTTATAGGTTATCAACTATTCGATCGTTCTAATGTTGTGGTTACCAGTTTCGATAATGCAGTTGTTCTAAACGGCAATAAAGGCCTCATCTGCAAATTCTCATTTACTTCTGAAGAAGGAAATGCGATCACAGGTGCAATTATTACTGTGACTTATAAAGGCGCAGAATACACCGTAAGCTTACTGTATTCTTCTGACAACGCTGAAGGTGCTTTAGCCAGCAGCATGGATGATATCATCAACAGCATAGCTCCGGTAGCTTATTAATACAAAAAAGGCAGTAAAAATGATCACCCCTCCGGTTACGGAGGGGTTTTTGTTTGATCAGTAATATTCTTAACAGGACAGCTGGGCCGATTTACCGAAATACTGTTATAATAAGTCTGGATATTCCTCATTATTCAATCAAATTTCATATGGTATTAAGAAGAACAACAAAGGTGCAGTATAGATGCGGTAATTTTATGAATTATGTATTTATTGATAGTATTTTCTGTAAATGCATCTATATCATTTTTGTAGATTAAGTATCGTATTAAATATATCTTCTAAAAGCTACCTCAAATCCTTTCAGTAAAATACCTCAAATCCTTTCGGTAAAAAACCTCAAATCTGTTCGTTTTTTCTGCCTGCCTATATCAAACCCAAAATGCTTCCTTTAACCCTTCAAAGTCAAGATAGTCTTCTATGAACTGCTTGCGAAGAAGATCCAGAGGTATGAATTCGTTATACTTTCCGTCTATCTGTACTTTGGCAGGTAACGGCAGGTCATACAGATTTAAATCGGAATGGATTATCTCAGATATAATATTCTGTAGTTCCTCTTTCGTCCCTTCAAATATAACTTCAAGGTAAACACAGGTTATCCAGGGCAGGGTGCTCTTTATTTTCCTTTGCCTTAAAGCATAATTTAAAGTCATCAGCTGCCTTGTACCCACCCATGGGAAGATGGCATATTTCTTGTCCGATAACGGGGTGACCAGATTATCCAGAATACCGCTGTTTCTTGTAATGTATTTGATCTCAGTCAGCCGTTCTTTACAACGTTCGCTAAGATATGGATACGGATCGTCTGATAACAGTATGCTTCGGATCTTTCTGACAAGGACCGTATGGAGTTCGCATACAAAATCCACGTCCCAGTCCACCACCGATATTCCCGGTACTCTTTTAACAAATATGACCTTTGACTTCACGTTCACATCGACTGTTTCCCAGGTAAGTCCGGCCAAAGCGAAACGGACACCTACGGGATAGACTTTATCGACGGTACCGATAGTGCGGTTTTCATCTTTTACAAGTAAGTATTCAGTCGAAAGAAATACAGTCAGGAATTTATGGCTGTTTACGATCTTTTCACCTTCTCTGCCGATGATGAGACCGCCGTACTCTGTTTTTTGAAGCTGATCAATCTCTATAAGATGGGTCAGCAGATGCTTGTAGTCATCCTGAGGTATGTTTTTGAAACAGCCTAAAGAGAGTATATCCTGTGCGAGAGCTGCAGCAGACATCTCTCCGTTGCTTTTAAGATAGCTCATGGTCTGGTGGTACAGAAGGTTATATGCATGGTTTAAAGGCGGGATGGGTTCTATCCAGTGGTCTTTGGTATACAGTTCTATGATCGCGATCGTACGTATGAAATCCCAGTTGATAGGCCCTAACTTGTCATCTGAATTGATCTTGATGCTTTCTACGAATGTAAATAACAGCTGGGGGATCTGTCCTCTTCGGCCGCATCGGCCAAGCCGCTGGGCAAAGCTTGATACGTTATATGGTGTACCTATCTGCACGGCCTGGTCCAGTGAACCGATATCGATTCCAAGCTCCAGTGTCACGGTAGCGCCTGTGACGATCTTTTCATCGGTGGATTTCATTTCATCTTCCGTATTTTCTCTTATCAGTGCTGATACATTGCCATGATGGACTCTATATACATCGGGAGCCTTGTTTTTAAGTGCTATCTCTTTAAGATTTGCGATGACATATTCGGACTCTTCACGGCTGTTGGTGAATATGATGGTTTTTTTGTCAAGCGTCCTTCGAAAAAGATATTCATAATGTTCACGGTCACCGATATCACCGCCTGTGCCTATGGTATTATCACCTGCATCACTGCTTTTCGTGTCACGTTTTTCAGCATAATTTACGAATCGTTCCACATGCAGTCCGATGCTCTTTCTGCCTTCATTTGTGACAGGAGCGGCACACTCACGTCCGGTACCGGTATTAAGCCAGTTCTGAGCCAATGAGACATCACCTAAGGTAGCTGACAGTCCGATCCTTCTTGGATTGACTCCTGTCAGCTTTTTCAACCGCTCCAGTACGCATAATAGCTGTATACCTCTTACATCACGCATGAAATAGTGGACCTCATCAATGATGACGAACCGCAGATCAGAGAACATCTCTAAGCAGGCGCCGCGCTTATTGGTTATAAGGCTTTCTAACGATTCAGGTGTGATCTGCAAAATACCCTGCGGGTTCTTTACCAGCTTGTTCTTCTGGGTCACTGACGCATCGCCGTGCCATTTTGTTACAGGGATGTGCGAATCTATAAGCAACTGCTCCAGCCGCTTGAACTGGTCATTGATCAGTGCTTTAAGAGGGGAGATGTACATGACCCCGACTGATTTTGAAGGCCTGTTATATAGCTCTGTCAGAACGGGCAGGAAAGCGGCTTCCGTCTTGCCCGAAGCCGTACCTGAAGAGAGAAGGAGATTGTCATCGCTGTCGAAAATGATTTCACAGGCAGCTACCTGGTTGCCCCGTAATTCTTCCCATTTGCTCTGATATATGAAATCCTGAATGAACGGAGCCAGTCTGTTAAATGCATCCAATGGTTATACCTCAAATTCCAAAAATTCACTGTGTATCTCTTCATCTGAAAGACCGCCTTTAGCCATTTCAAAGCTGTTACTGCCCAGAATCTCGCTCACGCTCATCTTTGGATTCTGGTGAAGGATGTTTATAAGCTCAATAAAGTCACGTATGATCTCACGGGGAGTGATATGTGTTTCCGCTCCTACCCGGTTATACTCCACAGTCAGAAAGTACAGAAGGTCATCATGCCTGAGCGTTGAAGTATAGCTGAATAGCTGCATATGTATATCCCGTAATTTTTCGACTAAAATATACATCTCTTCCTGTGAAAGCATCTGTAAGCGGATGATGGGAGCTGAAAGATCCTTGATCTGGGCTGTGGAGAAATGACCTTCAGCCAGCCTTGAACGAAGAGCTTCGTAGCTGAACAGGCCTTTGTACTTATCCTCGATACACTGAAGCGTTCCTCCCATTAAAAAACCGACATGTTTTGCCTTGCCCTGCAGAACATCGTTATACATAGTAAGGATTTTTTCGTAATTATTCGCTCTTGTGATCGAGTTTGGTATCTTATATATATTCACCAGCTCGTCAACGATTACAAGCATTCCTTTATACCCCGCGCTTACAAGGAAAGCGGCAAGTATTTTCAAAAAATCATACCATGTCTCATCGTTAACAATGAAGTTGATGTCAAGGTCGGCCTTGGCTTCTTTCCTTGAAGCATATTCACCGCGGAACCATTTCAATACATTGGACTTCATCGTAAGGTCGTCTTTCTGATATGCTTTCCAATATGCGACAACTGCTTTAGCAAACTCAAAACCGTTTACCATGCCTTCCAATGATCCCGCTACAGTGTATATCTGTTTTTCCACCAGTTTGCTGAATTCATCGCCTGTGGCATCAGAACCTGCTTTGACAGATGCCTGTATCTCAGAGATCCATTTTTCAAGTATAAGCGGTAATGCCCCGCCGTCAGGTTTGGACTTTGTAGAAAGATTCTGGATCAATTCCTTATATGTAGCCAATCCCTGACCTTTGGTCCCGGCGAAACGGCGCTCAGGAGATAAGTCAGCATCTACTACGACGAAACCTTTTGCGGTGGCATAGTTACGGATGGTCTGAAGCAGAAAGCTCTTGCCGCTGCCGTATTTACCTACGATGAACCGAAAGGTCGCGCTGCCTTGTTCGATCATCTCTATATCATGCAGGATGGTCGAGATCTCAGATGCCCGGCCTACCGTTATGTATTCGAGCCCCACGCGCGGCACCACGCCGCCTTTTAATGCATTTATAAGGATATTTGCTATCCTGGTCGGTACCTGATTTGTCATATTGATCCTACCATTCCTTTTACCTGATCTTTATAATCTTCATATATCGTAAGTTCATTGTCAAGAATATTGTCACCGATATAGTCCATCGCTTTCCCGTTGATCCCGTCTGCTAAAACTTCGAGCATTATATTATTATCGTCTGCAAATTTCTTTATATTCTCCCCGCGCAGGATCACAGCTAAGGCCTGCAATTCGTTCTCGCTCAATATATCTTTCAGGCTCTGCCAGCTGTTTGATACCAGTGCGTTTTCCGTGTCAGCCGGATCGGAGAAGAAATTCTGATCAGGCAACTGTAAGTCTTCATTACTCTTTACCTGTTCCTCAACAATAAGGGCTTCCTGAGTGATGAGTGCTTCCTGTCTGATGCGGTCAAGAGAGGCATGATCTACTGTTACCACAGTTCTGGTTGCTTCCCTGTAATATTCCATGACCGCAGCCTGTATTATATTCTCGATCAATATGCCGGATCTGTTCAGTTTACCAAGCGTTTCCTGATTTACCATATCGATATCAGCTGTGATCTTATGTTTGTATTTTGTGATCTTCCTTAAAACAGATTCCATCTGTTTCATCACATAACCGATAAACTGCCTGCCTTTATCCGTTGTGATTACGGTACTGAATGACCATTCATTCTGTCTGCATATATATATCTCATTTTCCGAGATAACGACCCTTCTGTCAGGCTGGTCGAGCCATTGGCAGAAAAGAGCATCCTTAAAAGGTTTCCACGGTGTTATTTTTTTAGTCGGGCGGAACAGCGCATCATCAAAATGGATACCGGCCGTTTCAAAATCCATACGTATCTTCTCAATGACGAAGTTAAAACAGTCAGATATCAGCTTATTTGTCTCTTCTGAATAAAATACGGATTTTTTAATGTCGTACTTTGATATGGAGCAGTAAAGATCAAAGCCGTTGTCAGGATCTATGATCTTGGGATAATGCCTGGTAAGGTCATGTTCTTTGGCAAAATCCAGAAAAGACTGTGGCAGATCATAATAGATATGATAATCTTTGAGCCACCTTATAACATACTTATCGATTGCCGGATCATAGATTTTATATGAATTCCAGAAAGACAGAAGCCTTTTGAGGCCGTCCTGCGGGTCTTCCACTCCTATGTTGTTGAGCAGTTCGTATATATACAGAAAAACATAGGACAGGGAAGTATGGCCGATAATACCTTTATGTACACCGGTACGCCAGGTAAAATATGTCCTGAGCTGTTCGTGATCCATCATCTGATAATACGGGAAATATCCGGAAAAATTGACCTGCCTGGGATAATCATCCTTGAAATCCTTCATGAAAACCGCCTGATTATAGAAGATCCTTGCGCTGTCCTGCTGTACTTTTCTGTCAAAGAACCGTGAATAATCTGAAGAGAAGGAGGAATAACGTCTTGAAATATCCCTCATGCGGTTGAACAGCTCACGTATCTCATCGCGCTGCGGAGGTTCGATTTTCTGAGGTTTAAGAACGAATTTGCCTACACCTTCCACCGGTTTGTTATCGTACTCTATTTCATAAAACAGACCATCCGAAAAAGAGATCTGCCCCTGCGGCTGTGCCTTAACAGACGCGGTTTCTTTGACCTGCTGCCTGTCAGGGATCCTGACTGATCCATATTCTTTTTCTGTGTTATATCCGCTCATTTCTTCCCCCAGAGCAAGTACGACATTTCCTATATAATACCATGTGATCCCGCATTCAGACAGGTATCAGCCGACGACCTTGCCAAAAACTTTGAGATCGTCAAAGTCACGGACCAGAATAGGATCGTATGCCGGATTCAAAGACACCAGATGGCCTTTCTCAAGCTTCTTAAGATATGCTTCATTGTTCAAACAGAAGATGCCGATCTCTCCTTCATCCAGAGCAGGCTGCTCATGAATAAAGATGATCTGTCTGTCTACAAATCGCGGTGTCATGCTGTCGCCGTTCACACGAACGGCATAATCAGATGTAGCCGGGATAGTGTTGTCTACTTCGATCACGTCATAATCGCTGCCCGTCAGATAGTTGCCGCAACCGGCTGAAACCGATATGTCATACAGACGCAAGGTTCTTTTACCGCTGAATGTCTGCCGGATGTCCTGTACCCGGCAAATATCACAGATAGCTAGAAAAGCTTCCACGGTCGGGTTGGATACTCCGGTTTCCCACTTGCCTATCGTATACGGTTTTACATCAAACCCTTCCTGTTTCAATAGGGTACTCAGCTGTACACGAGACAATCCTGCAGTTTCGCGAACCTCCAATAATTTATTACCCAGATGCATTTGAGCACCTCCACTATGTCAATTGTACATGTATATATGCGATTTGCAATAGAATAACGCAGAAACTGCATAAAAAGGTCGATATTGTGCAGTATCTGCATGTAATTCAATGATAATGGTGGATATATTGAATATGCCCCGGTATTTTAAGTGCTTTAGATGTAACTTAAACAGAGCAATACAGCAAATACCACCGCTCTCTGATATTTTTAAATTGTGGCGCATATATACAGAAAATCATAAGATATGATATAGAAGAAGAGTTTTAACTTAAAGATAAAGTAAATAGAAAGAAATTTTTAATAAAATTGCAAAACCGTAAAATACGGGATACCGTGTCTTGACAGTGTTGATCGATATGGATAGTATAGGCTTAAAATGTAGCTAATTGGAATAAAGGTGCATGAAATGACAGATCACAATAAAATAAGGTCATATCATTCTGTATTATATAAGCAGCGTTATCTTAGGATATCAGTGTTCCTTATTCTCCTGATATGCTTTGCATATGTCCTGTCCGGATGCACAGATAACGGTGATCTGATCAATACAGAAACTTATGAAGTTCCAATTGAAAACACTCCGGCTGTATCTTTGGCTGTAGAAGAGACACCCAAAGAGGTGCCTGATGATGAGCTGGTAAAGGTCCTCGATTATATCCCTGACATATTCATCGAACTTAGATATTCAACAGAAGATAATTTCACCGGGAAAATAATATATGATTTTACCGATGCATACCTGAGATACGGAACTGTGAAGAAGCTTGCAGTTGTACAGGAGAGACTGGCTGAAAGCGGATTTTATCTGAAGATCTGGGATGCATACAGGCCGGTCAGTGCGCAGTTCGCTTTGTGGGAAGCGTGTCCTGATCCTGCTTATGTTGCTGATCCGAATACCGGTTATTCGAACCATAACAGAGGGAACACCGTAGATGTCACTTTAGTCACATGCGACGGAGAAGAAATCGAAATGCCTACGGGCTTTGATGATTTTTCCCTGTTTGCAGACAGGGATTACACAGATATATCGCAGGCTGCAATGAATAATGTCATGATACTGGAAAACGCTATGGAACAGAACGGATTCACATGTTATTTCAAAGAATGGTGGCATTATTCTGATAATGTCGCCTATGATGTGGTTACCGAATAGAAGTTTGATGTATTCTTAAAGTCAGTCTGTTTTACATACGGTATTAGTCACAAGGTCCAACTTGCACCATGTATAGTTACTGTAATCATCCATGTATAATATCCACTTATTACTTTCCAGATACACGATGTTGTTTGTAGACATGTGATCGATCTGCATGACCGTGCTCAGATCATTGAGATCGATCAGCATCAGGCTTTCGACCTGATCGGGATGCCTTACTGATAAGAGGAGCTTGCCGTCGGCAATGTAATAGAAATTTATCTTGTATCCAACGTGATAAATCTGTTCCTTATTCTGTCCCTGTCTGTCACATTTGAATATCGTAAGCCCATCCATTATGGTCATGTAATATATGCTGTCCTCATTTATGTAAAAGTTACCATATGCATCATCAGATATCAGCTGCTTTACATCCTGTCCTTCCGTATTCATTGTCATCAGCTTATTTGAATCTGTGCAGAAATATATAAGGTTATCGACGATACGGAGAGACTGGACGTCATGACCGAAATCCTTCGCACCTGTTCCGTCAGTCTTCATGCGGCATATAATGTTATTGTTGTTCGTATCAGAATAAAATATATAGTCATTATATACGACCATGCCTGAACATACCGTATCTGAGATGAATGTAAGCATCTGCCCGTCAGTCCTGATCTTATATATTTTTCCGTCTTTAGATAGATTAGTGAAATATATCCAGTCACCGATAATGTTTAAATTGCATGCTTTCTCATATGTCACTACAGTGTTTTGTGATAAATCTGTCTTCATCTTGTAAAGAGCGTTACCATCATCTGCATTGATATAATAGATCCAGTCTCCTTGCGTACATATTGTGCCCCCGCGATACTCAGAGCCGTTATTCAGCAATATACCGCTTGCCATGTCGGTCTGGGAGCATCCGACAGTATTTATCTGGCTGCTGTCTGCATAATCGGGTATAAACGGTATTTTTATCGAAATATCAGCATTCTCATATTCATCTTTGATCGCTGTCATGTCTTCGAAATAGTTTTCAGAATTGACATCATATTCTTCGATTAACTGATTCAGCTCATCCTGGTAATATTTGATACCTTCGATAAGCATCTGGACCTTTATCATGTATGTATCTTTTTCATCAGGATATTCAGCTATTATCTGATCTACGATCGTAAGAGCCAAAGTAAAATCCCTGCCATCCAGAGCGGTATCGAAACCTGAGTATAGTCCCTCTAATCTGGAGGGAGTCTCTTCGATCTGTTCTGATTCACCGGGCGAGATCACATCATATGTCTGACTGGGGTTTACCGGTGAGTCGCTGGCTTGCTGATCGGAATCACAACCTGACAGTATTAAAAGAGCTATCAATAAAATGTATAGAATGGACCTTTTTTTCATGTTATTACCTCGTTAATAGAATATAAATGTATATTGTTTAAATTATACCATCAATATGTATATGTGAAATATGATTTATATGGTGATAAAGAAAATAATGCTTTTTCATAACGACATGAATCTTAGCGGATTTCCAGGTTATCAGCGGTATAGATGTTATAGAAAAATATCTTCAATTAAAAGATGATCCTGGTTATGAGTATATGCTTATCTGACCGAATTTAAACTTTTTCGATAAGTTCATACCGCGATATAACCAAGTCAATGATATCCTGTTTCCTTACACGAATATTCAATTTATCGATTATTTTTTCAACAGCCTGTCTGTTAAAAGAAGGGATGTGCTGCCTATACTTCGGATATTTTCTTAAGAGATCATTGAAAAGAGAGATAAGCATATCGTTCTTTTTTGGCTTATTGGGATATCCACGCGATATCAGTGCCATATTATGATCAAATACAGGAGCAAGCCCTATGAGTTTACCCGTGTCGGTATCACGTAAAAGCCCGAAGTTACCGGTGTGGCGATCAGGATTAGCGATAACTGTATCCAAAAAGATCATTTTCATATAGTCCGGTATAGCGCTTGGGCAAAGGTCATGCAATGCTTTGACAGTGTCCGGGTAATTTTCATTTTCCCCCATGAAAGCTAATGCCGGTTCAAAGTTGACCGATGCTCCATTGGTGAAATCAAGAGTCTTGATATGTCCGTCTCCGCGCTCGTAATACGCCATATTCATACCAAGCGCAATTCCAAGTTCATATGTAAACAGTTCTGAAAACTGTTCTTTAAGGTTCGCTGCTTTGTACAGCCACCATTTACCGTCTCTGTGTTTCCAACCTTTTTCGTAACTTCCGATATTAGTGAGTTCAGGTGTTCTGGAATTCTTACTGTTTGCTGCACGGTTGAAGCTGGTATAGGTCCCTTTAAGT
Organism: Clostridia bacterium; assembly: GCA_041678685.1. GTDB lineage: Bacteria > Bacillota > Clostridia > DUPQ01 > DUPQ01 > DUPQ01. The sequence goes on along the minus strand of JBAYNV010000029.1, from coordinate 2,484 downwards.
GCAAGAGTGGAGAAACTGTTACTGATAAATCTCACATCTGTATAAGTAAGTCCGATGCCGGCAGGCTTTATCCAGTAAGTATCTGTGATCGTTGATGCATTGACATACATGACTGTCGAAATATCATTTTTCTCTTCCAGATGAAGAGCCTTTTTTAATAACCGTGAATTAGCGCGATGCGAGTCGATGGCACGTGTTTCAAGCCACATATCGGCATTATGAACACGGTGAAGGTATAAGGGCAGAAGGGTATCATTTACAACAGTCAGTTTTTTATCTTTCCATGTTGCTACAAGCGTATCTTTACTCATGATATTATAATTAGTATCAGTCATCTATTCTTCTCCTTAACTCTTCTTTTCCGGTAAGATTTCCATGATTTCATCCGGTGTAACACTGAGTGCTATACATATTTTGCCGATCACATCGACGGTCACATTATTACCTGCCGCCATTTTACTGATAGTATAACTGCTAATATCTGCAGCAGCAGCCAGATCTTTTTTCATCATATCGCGGTCGATCAGCAGTTTCCATAATTTTTTGTAATTCACGGCCATAGTCGCACCTCTTGAGAAGTTATACAGTACACTTTAGTGTTATAAGTGAAGTATACTATTGATTTGTCTTAAACTCAATATAGTTTAGCTAACGCACAATAATCATTGCTTATATACCAATTTGCTGTACCTCTTGATAAGCTATACTTATTTTTTCTGTCCAACTAAGTATAGCTAATACATGCTGTCATTCACGTTCGTAAGTTCTTCATGCTGCAAATCTCTCTCATATCCTTTCCTCAATTGTTATTATTTTATTCATCACAAATGCTTGATTTTCGCCGCTAACTCGCATATAATGCCAGTAAGAGGTGAAAATCAATGATTAAAACAACGGCTATGCTGTTGGAGGAGCTCCATGGTTATAAGGATCCGTTCGGAAAGATAAAGAGACTTTGCAATGAGCAGAAGATTATTCCTGTCGCCAGAGGAGTCTATGAAACAAATGCTGATATCTCAGGATATCTTTTTGCACCTGTCATCTACGGTCCTTCCTATCTCTCCTTCAACTATGCACTGTCCCGTCATGGTTTGATTCCCGAAGCTGTTTACGAATACTCATCAGCTACCTGCTGCAAGGGAAAAAAGAAAACCTACAGCAATCACTTCGGACGTTATTCATATAGAGATATCCCTGACAGCGCTTTCCCCTATGAAACTAAACTTATGCAAGAAGACGGATATGTCTACTCTATTGCAACACCTGAAAAAGCCCTGTGCGACAAACTGTATGAGCTGAATCCGGTCAGAAATCTTTCGGAACTGAAGGATTTGTTGTTTGATAATATGCGTATAGATAAGTCCGAGTTCAGCAAGCTTAATGCGGATGTAATTTCTGAGCTCAGTGAGCTTTACCATTCAAATAATATCAGATTCCTGGCAAAGCTTATGCAAAAGGAGAATCCATGAATACTTCTATAGAGGAAATGCTGAAAAAATACAACGCAACTACCACCGAAGAGAAAAAGAACGCGATGAAGGAAATCATACAGGAAATCGTTCTGTGCGGTCTTTCCCGCGCAGACTTTTTCAAGAAAGCAGCCTTTTATGGAGGTACGGCTCTGCGCATCTTTCACGGACTAGACCGTTTTTCCGAAGACCTGGATTTTTCTCTTATAACAGAAGACATGGATTTTCAGTTAGCTTCCTACATCCCGATGCTTGAGAAAGAAGTGGTTGCTTATGGACTCAGGCTTTACATCAGTGAAAAAGACAAAACAAAAGAATCTACCATAAAATCTGCCTTTCTAAAGGGTAATACGAAAGAACATTTCTTGATGTTCTATTCTGATCAGAAACTTGCAAACGGAATAATGCCAAACGAAAATGTAAAAATCAAGTTTGAAATCGATGTAAATCCACCAGCCGGAGCAAGCTTTGAGCACAGGTTTCAATTACTCCCCGCCCCATATGAGGTTAACCTTTATGACATGCCGTCGCTGTTTGCCGGAAAGATACACGCTGTCATATGCCGTGCTTGGAAAAGACGCATCAAAGGCAGGGACCTTTATGACTACATTTTCTATCTTTCCCGGAATGTAAAAGTGAATATGCTACACTTGAAAGAAAGACTTGTTGGATCTGAAGTTCTAAAGGACACTGATCCGTTCGATATCGAGACACTAAAGAAGCTGCTGTATGACCGCTTTGATTCCATCGACTATCAGTCAGCAAAAAATGATGTCTCCGACTTCATTAAAGACCGGAACTCTTTAGACATTTGGTGTCCGGAATTCTTCAAGCAGATCACTGCCGGACTTATGGTAAACCGGTAATAACTCCCAGTGTATATTAAGTCACTTTTAGGATATTAAAGCGGGAATTCTCGGTTATTCAATTGCCGAGATGAAAGCGCTGTGATTTATATGATAAACAATAAACCGAATAAATGTTCGTTTTTGTATTGCATTGTATACTGCCTTTT
>JBAYNV010000028.1:0-19312 GCA_041678685.1 Clostridia bacterium | reverse complement strand
TGCCCCGGCTTTTTTTACTTCCCTAATGTCACTCATATCCTTTATACCGCCTGAAGCGATCATATCCAGCCCGGTTTCCCCGATCATTCTTTTCAGTCCTTCGATATCCGGCCCTTCAAGCGTCCCGTCCCTTGAAATATCGGTATATACTGCGGATACTGCGCCTATCGCCTTCATTTTCCTACCGAACCCGACCGCATCTATGTCACTGTCTTTTGTCCATCCGTCGGTAGACACCTTTCCGTTTCTTGCATCTATTCCGATGACTATATGGTTTTTGTATTCCTTAACGGCTTTTTCCGTGAACGATATGTCTTTGACCGCCGCAGTGCCAAGCACTACTCTATGAACGCCTGATGTTATGAGTTTTTCGATCCTGTCCATTGTACGTATGCCTCCGCCTGTCTGTATGAGAAGGCCGCATGCAAGGTATATGGCTTTTATATAGTCGAAATTTATGCTGTCATTATCCTTTGCGCCATTTAGATCAACTATATGGATATGTGTCGCTCCTAAGCTTCTGAACCTCATTGCAACTGCAACAGGATCATCGGAATATTCTGTGACATTGTTGTAATCCCCTTTATATAACCTCACACATTTACCGTTTAAAAGATCTATTGCAGGATATATTATCATAATGATGACCAGTCCCTGATCAGTTCTATGCCTGCATCCCCGCTCTTTTCAGGGTGGAACTGGCATGCCAGTATATTGTCCTTCTCTATCGCGCACACGAACCTTTCACCGTATTCGCAATATGCCCTGCCTTTGATGTCGTCCCCGGTCTGAGCGGGATAATACGAATGTACGAAATAGAAATATCTTTCCGCGTATTTATTTAAGATACTGCATCCGCTGTCGGGATATACGGAGTTCCAGCCTATCTGAGGCACTTTGAGTCCCATGTCATCTCTGAATCTTACAACACGTCCTTCAACGATACCCATCCCGCTTTTCCCGGTTACCTGATCGTTTTCTTTCCTTGTTTCTTCCGATCCGGAGAATAAAAGCTGAAAACCCAGGCATATCCCTAAAAATGGTTTGCCTTTGCTGATTTCGTCTTTTATGGAATCGTCCATACCGTTTTTCGATATGTTCTCCATCGCTGTCTGAAAAGCACCGACACCGGGCAGCACTATCTTATCGGCTTTTTTGAGCATATCGGGATCTTTTGTGATCGATATCTTTTCTCCCACATATTCAAACGCCTTTATGATGCTTGAAAGATTCCCCATCCCGTAATCAGCTATCAGTATCACTTTGTCAGCCTTTCGTATGCTTCGTTATACTTCCTGATCGTCTGTTCTATGACATATCCGGTAAGCTTTGGAGCCGGAGGGGTCTTGTCCCATCCTGTGCTTTCAAGATATTCACGTAAGAACTGCTTGTCAAAACTCTTCTGCGCTCTTCCCGGCATATAGTCAGAAAGATCCCAGAATCTTGAAGAATCCGGAGTGAATATTTCGTCGGCAAGCACGAGCTCCCCATCTGATATCCCGAACTCGAATTTAGTGTCAGCAATTATGATACCTTTGGTATATGCATAATCGCTTGCTTTCTTATACAGTTCCAGGCTCTTGTCTTTTATGAGCTTTGCATACTTGCTGCCTATTGCCTTCACAGTGCCCTCATATGTCACGTTCACATCATGTCCTTCGGATTCCTTAAGAGAAGGAGTATAGATCGGCTCGTCCAGTTTGGAAGCCTGCAGCAGCCCTTCCTTCAGTTTAATGCCGCATATGCTTCCGGTCGCCTTGTATTCCTTCAATCCGCTTCCTTCAAGATATCCCCTTACGATGCATTCTACCGGAAGCATTTCTATTTTTTTCACGAGCATCGATCTGCCTTTGAAGTATATGTCATCGCAGAATGGCTTTGGAAATTTTGATATATCCGCGGTTATCATATGGTTTGGCATGATATCTTTAGTATATTCAAACCAGAAGGCTGATATGCTGTTGAGTATTATGCCTTTTCCCGGTATGAGCTGGTCGAATACGCAGTCGAATGCGGATATTCTGTCCGAAGACACCATCAGTATCTTATCCCCAAGATCATACAGATCCCTTACTTTTCCCTGTTTATATGGTTTTACTGTCATTATATCTCTCCTTTTGTGGAAGGTATCCCGCTTTCCTTTTCATCTATGCTTATGGCCTGTCTCAGGCTTCGTGCCAGCGCTTTGAATATGCTTTCAGCCACATGATGCCTGTTTGAACCGTATTGCACGTTCACATGTATGTTTGCACCAAGATTATCCGATAACGCACGGACGAATTCCTCCAATGTCTCGAAATCCATCTCCCCAATCGAACCGCCTGATACCGGACAGTTATATACTGTATAGGCTCTCCCGCTAAGGTCGACTGTCACGTTTGTAAGTGATTCATCCATAGGTACTGAAGCAAATCCATATCTTGCTATGGACTTCTTGTCTTTGAGCGCTTCTTTCAGAGCTTTTCCAAGAACGATGCCGGTATCTTCGACGGTATGGTGGCAATCCACGAACGTATCACCCGATACGGAAAGATCGATATCGATCAGACTGTGTCTGGAAAAGAGTTCCATCATGTGATCTAAAAAACCTATCCCGGTCGCTACTTTGTATACGCCTTTTCCATCCAGATCTATGGAAAGGCATATGTCTGTTTCCTTTGTCTTCCTCTTTACAGTTGCTGTTCTCATTTGGTTAAAATCTCCTTTGCGTAACGCAGCAGGGTATCCATATCTTCGTCTGTCCCTATGGAGATCCTGACATGATCTTTCATTGACCGGAACTGCCTTATAAGTATACCTTTCTCCCTGAATTTTGTATAGATTTCAAGCGATGTATATCCCTTGAAAGACACAAGTAAAAAGTTGCTCTCTGATGGAAGCACGGCGCATCCCATATCTTTTAAAACCTTGGCTGTTCTTTTGCGTGTTTTTACCACTCTGGTGTTTATATCATCGAAATATGCGCGGTCTTTTACGGCTTCCGTACCTGCCGCCTGCGCGATCCTGTCGACAGGATATGAATTGAATGAGTTTTTCACCATTTCAAGGCCTTTTATGAGCTCCTCATTTCCGATCGCATATCCTATCCTCATTCCCGCAAGGCTGTATGATTTGGAAAATGTCCGGACCACAAGCAGATTGTCGAATTGCCGTATATACGGGATCATGCTCTCGTCGTGATCGGCAAAATCCATATACGCCTCGTCTATGAGCATCACATCATCTTTGTTCTTTTCTAAAAGCGATATGATATATTCCCTTTCGATCAGTTCCCCTGTCGGGGCATTAGGATTGGCAAATGCTTTTCCCATATCAAGTGACAGAAGCGCTTCTTTATCAATTGCGAATCTGTCTTTCATTTTAACCTTTACGGCATCTATATCGAACAGGCTGCAGTACACAGGATAGAAACTGTATGTAAGCTCTGGGAAAGCCACTTGCTTTTTTGCATAGAAAGCATCGAACGCCATTGCAAGGACTTCATCCGATCCGTTCCCGATAAAAATATTCTTCGCTTCCACTGAGTATTTCTCACTTAATGCATCGGTCAGTATCCGGGCTTTCGGATCCGGATACAGGCGAAGATCACTGTTTGCGAATTCCTTTATGCTGTCAATCACCTTTTTTGAAGGAGGATAAGGATTCTCGTTCGTATTCAGCTTTATGTATCTTTTATCATTGAGCTGTTCTCCCGGGGTATATGGTTCAAGCCCTTTAAGAACATCGCTGTACAGTCTACTCATTTTTACCCTCCCTGAACCTTACGCTGACCGCATTCGCATGAGCATCGAGCTGCTCGCACATGGCAAATGTCTCGATCTTTTCATGTACCTTTTCCAGTTCCTCTCTGCTGTAGAAAATGATACTGGTCTTCTTCATGAAGTCATATACTCCCAAAGGAGAGAAGAATCTTGCCGTACCGCCTGTAGGAAGCGTATGGTTCGGACCCGCATAATAGTCTCCCAGAGGTTCGGGCGAATATGCTCCAAGGAACACCGCTCCGGCATCGGTCACAAGATGCGAATAGGCTTTCGGATCCTCCACCATCAGTTCGGCATGCTCCGGCGCGCATTCATTCAGCAGGCTGATACAGTCCATAATGCTGCTGCCAATGTATATCGCTCCGCTGTTATTGAGGCTTTCCTCTATTATCTTTTTTCTTTTTAAAGTTTTAAGCTGTCTGTCTATCTCGATATTCACCTTCTGTGCAAGATCCGGTGAAACCGTAAGAAGCGAACTGCATGCAAGTTTATCGTGTTCGGCCTGCCCGAGCATATCCGCCGCTATGAATACCGGATCCGCTGTCTCATCGGCTACTATCATTATCTCGCTCGGACCGGCTACCATGTCTATACCGCAGAAACCGTAAGCAAGTTTCTTAGCATATGCCACATATATATTTCCGGGTCCCGTGATCTTGTCGCATTTTTTGATGCTCTCTGTTCCAAAAGCCATGGCAAATACCGCCTGAGCCCCGCCTACCCTGTATATCCTGCTCACATGCGCTTCTTTTGCGGCAACGATCCGTGCTGCGTCTATAGGAGGAGGAGTGCACATTATTACCTCTTTCACTCCAGCTATATATGCGGGCATCGCATTCATTATGACTGAAGAGATCAAAGGCGCGGTACCGCCGGGGATATATACTCCCACTCTTTTTAACGGAGTGATCCTCTGGCCTATGGTTATGCCTTCATTCTTTTCCCACAGGAAGCCCTGTTCCTTCTGCTTCATGGAATATGCGGCAACGTTGATACACACATCCTGTATGACCTTTAAAAGGTCTTTATCGACCTCCTGATAGGCCTGTTTTATCTCTTCCTCCGTCACAAGTATGTTTTCTTTGGAAAGATCAAAACCGTCGAATTTCCTCGTATATCTGATCAAAGCCTGATCCCTGTTTTCATAGACATCCTCCATGATATCCGTCACAACGGTCATGACGCTCTTATCATTGAGAAAGCCGTCTTTTCTAATACGTTTTTGAAAACCTGCCCTGTCGTCCTTAAATACCGGTACCATTATCCAGCTCCTTTTTCAGCGCGTCTATCATACCTGATATACTTTCTCTTTTTATATTCATGCTCACCTTGTTGACTATGAGGTGCGCAGATATGTCGCATATCTTTTCCAGGACCACCAGTCCGTTTGCCTGCAGCGTTTTACCGCTTTCCACTATATCCACGATGAATTCGGATAATCCGCAAAGAGGCGCCAGTTCGACCGATCCGTTTAGCTTTATTATCTCCACATTCTCATTCTTGACGTTCCTGTAATATTCAGAAGCTATCCTCGGATATTTTGTAGCGACTCTTTTGTTCGTTATCTCATCCATTCTCCCTATATACTGTTCTTCTCCTGCAACACACATGGTGCATTTTCCGAATCCCAGGTTCAGTACATCATACAGATTCCTGTATTCTTCCATAAGGGTGTCTTTCCCTGCGACGCCTATGTCTGCCGCGCCGTATTCCACATATACAGGCACATCGGACGGCTTTACCAGGAATATTTCCAGATTCGCATCATTATCAAAAAATATAAGCTTTCTTGAATCTTCGTCTATATCCCTGCACTTTATGCCGGCCTTTTTAAAGAACTCCATTGTCTGGACCGCAAGCCTTCCCTTGGGAAGCGCTATCTTCAGATATTCCATTTTTCACTCCATTTTGCAAGCGTCATCACTTTTTTCTTATTATCTTTTTCTTCAACTGTGACTTCATTTTCCGATATGCATCTTATGAGGCGGTATGCTCCCTTGTCTTTGCAATACAGAACAGCATCATCGCTGTCTGCAAGTATCTCAAAATCACCTTTGATCGAGGCAGCCTTTTTCAGTACCGCGCTCCTTGTCTCCTTTGTGAATGTTATTACTGTGTTTTCTGCCTGAGATGCATATTCATATCCCTGTCTCTCCAGAGCCTGCATAGCCATCTCCATGCTAAGCGAAAATCCTGTAGCCGGAAGAGTCTTGCCCATTTTCCCGCACAGATTGTCATATCTTCCCCCTGCAAGTATCGGGAACCCCATTTTATACGTCATCCCGCTGAATATCATCCCTGTATAGTAACCGAGTTTCTTTACCATAGAAAGGTCTATCGAAACCAGCTGATCTATACCCATTTCCTTAAGTATGTCCAGTATTTCCGACAGATTCATCACCGCTTTCAATGATCGTTCATTCAAAGGATCAGCCTTGAGTTTCAAAAGCATTTCAGATCCTCCTATATATCCCGTAAGGGAGGATAAATGCTTTCTGATGGATGGTTCAGTCTCATGAGTGTTAAGGAATTCCTCTATACCGAAGTTATCCTTGTTATCGATCAGTTTTGATATCTTTTCACATTCCGCTTTACAGAATCCTGCAGCTTTTGCAAGGCCGCTGAAGAATTCCACCTGTCCGATCTGGACGGATATATCCGCTATGCCTACAGCTTTCGCTGTTTTAACTGCTAAGCGGATGCTTTCAGCATCATAATATGCATCGCTGCTTCCGAGTATCTCTGCTCCGCACTGAGTGAATTCCCTTTGTTTGCCGCCTCCGAAATCATTGGCTCTGTAGCATTTTTCTATATATGAAAGCTTGTACGGAAGAGGTCCTTTCATCTTCGTCGCCGCTACCCTGCATGCAGGAACAGTCATATCCGGCCGAAGAACAAGCAGCTTTCCTGTCTTATCTGTGAATTTGAATATGTCTTCCTGTCTGATATATTCGTTATCCCCATAATACATGTCAAAATACTCCATACACGGAGTTTCTATCTCATTGAATCCGCTGCTTAAAAAAAGCTTCCTTATTTCCTCTTCCTTTGCTTTCTTAAGATAGCATTTCCCGTTTATTATGTCTGTCATCCCCTCAGGGTTATGTAATGCCATGGCTCCTCCGGTCGTTACTTCACTTCTCTAAAGTGATAAATTACTAAAGTGTTTTTTATAGGATACAATAATTATTATACAATGTCAACAGTTATTTCTGCAAAAAAAAAGGCTTAAGAAGCATCTTAAACCTTATCTTTATCAGACAAACAGTAAAACCTATTCGTGTATGGCCATCGTCTTTACCCTCTCCATTGCCTTTTTAACAGCAGGGATAAGAAGTATAACGACTGTTATGGCGCCTTCGGCCAGAATATATGAATAGTTATATACAAGCGGATAAACTGATGTCAGGCTCTGTGGGAATGTCTCAGGTATCCATTCCATATAGAACAGATAACCTCCTATCGAGTGCAGAAGACCCCTGGCGAATATGGATACGAGATATCCTTTTATGAGGCCGTTTTTTGCATCCGTGAACAGCCCGGATAAGCCAAGGGCGGTGAATGCGAATATGTAATCAAAGCATACCTGCCAGAAATTGATCATATACGGTCCCTGCAGGAACTGGAGCATACTGTATGTGAATGCCGTAAGAAGACCTGTTCCAAGCCCGTACCAGTAACCTATAAGGGTAATAAAAAGCATACTGCATAATGTCGCGGCGCCTCCAAGCGGCATATCGATTATCTTGATGTATGATGTAACAAAACCCAGAGCGAGCGCCATGGAACAGAAAGCAAGCCTTTTTGTTTTATTTATCCGGATATCTTTCTTCTTGGGTCTGAGTAAATAGATGGCAACTATCATGCTTGCCATTACAAGAGCTACAGCAACATATCCCCACACGGTAAGGATATATGCACCTTCATATTCCAGTAAAAACCAGTTCAACATACACAAAAACCTCCCATTTATACATATATGCAGGAGGTTAGAAAATCACTTTTATTTGCTTCCTTACGACGGTATTATCCGTATCAAGTAGTGAGGGTCAATCATTGTTTCTCAGCCTAAGGCTCCCCTAGCATATATTCAATTTTATACGATATCATCGTATGCGTCTGACCGTTTATTATCAGCCGCATGAATATATTATCGCGGGAAAAGCATGTTGTCAACCATTATCTAACCGAATTCAGGATATACGCATCTGATCATGGCGGTATAATTCTCAAATGGGATGTAGTCCGGTATGCTGTTACCTGTTCCGAGCGCATACCCTTTGAATTTCGTCAGGGTCATAAGATGATCACACCGTTTTGTGATCTCTTCAGGAGTTTTACGTGTCATGAAATCCAGATCTATGCCTCCGAGGATAGCGATCCGGTTCCCATATTTCATATACTCATCTTCGACCTTAAGGATATTGTCTTCAAATGAATGTTTTGCGTCATATTTCATGTCATCGATAATATCATCCATCACGCTTTCGAGATTCCCGCATGAGTGCAATATAGCCATCCTTCCGGATCTGTGAGCCATATCCGCTATTTCTTTATGATATGGGAATATGTATCTGCGAAGATCGTCCGGCGCCAGCATCGTCCCTGTCTTGAATCCCCAGTCATCATTAGCCATTATTGCCCCGACACTATCGTATTGCAGGCATTTCTCATAATATCCTACAAGCCGTTGGCCCACTTCGTCACATATCTTTTTAAACAGGACCTGATCCTCGTACATGATGATGCACATATTCTCATATCCGACAAGCATCATGATATTTTCCAGAACGCCTCCGGGTCCGAATGCGATTATCTTCATATTTTCAGGAAGCAGTTTTTCACATTTTTCCAGCCTGCTGTAATCCGCTTTATATGGATCCATGAACCGATAGGAATCCAGTGATCTTTGATCATATATGAGATACCCCCGGCCTTCGGGAAGATGCGGATAATCAAAGTCACTTCCGTGTAAAGTGATATAGTCATATCCTGCGGTCCCCATTGCTTTTATGTTCATTTCATAATTCCACGGGCAATCCCATGTGCTTTTGCTTTTCATACCCGAAAGGATCTCTGAAATACGGTTATTTATATAGAACTCGAACAGAGTGGGACGCTCAGGAGTTTTTCTCTGCAGTATTTTGATTATATTATTAAAATCAGGTTCCCGCATTCTGTATCATTTCAACGATGGAAAAAGCTTCAGGGCATTTCCCATCATTAATCCTTTCTCTCTGTTTTTGTTTATAAAATACCCTTCGTAAAAATCATAAGCAGTATCCATATTTATAGGTATGTCACTTCCAAACATGACTTTACCGGGAGAAACACCCAGATCCAGATAATCGCTGTATTTGATCCATGAAACATCACCGTACAGGTTAGGTATGCCGTTTATCAGCTCCACAGCCTCTTTATGGTCTGTACCCAGATCCATATGCACTGCTATAAAATCCACTTTTGGATACTTTTCACATACCGAAGCCAGATAACGGCATTCGCAGCCATATCCCTTTGCAGTGTGTACGGACACGGGTAAACGGATCTGTTTTGCATAATCCAGATAAGGACGGATACGGTCATCCGTAATACACATACCGGATAAAAACGGATGGATCTTAAGCCCAATGATCTTATTTCTGTTATTTTCTATAAAGTACGCGATACCGTCATTCATGCGTTCTGTATTTGGTTTTATCCAATACTGCATGTATAACCGGTCGTCATCTTTTATTTCATCCAGAAGGCAGGCATTATTCGTTATACTGTCATTGCACAGGGATCCTTCATATATTTCCGCATTTTCAATACTGGATATCACCGCAGCATCGATATTCCTGCTTTTTATCAATACTAAAATATCCTCAAGCGGCATATTGAAACTGCTTATCTTTCCGTAATGCACATGTGTATCGATGATCTTCATATCCGCCTCATTAAATGCCTTTGAAGGGCAGGATCAGTGCTCCTGCCCTGTCAAAAGCCACGGCCTGTTAATTTTTCGTTACTTTTACTTCCTGTGTCACCGGGTTGAATGTTATATGATAAGTGGCTGAGGATTCCGGCCTGATAACATCTGGAGCACCGGTTCCGGATATCAGGTATTGCTCAAGAGCTCCCCATGATATGTAATCATACTCACTTCCGACTGCCATATAGCATTTGGAACTTAAAACGACATACAGGGTCGCACCCGTTTCTGCTGTTCCTGTAAATGCAGGAAGTTCAAGATCAGCTTCATATATTCCTGCAACGTTCTTGGTCATCGCAAAAGACCCTTCTTCTGAATAATCCCAGTCTTTCAGCATGCCAAAGGATGTACTGATGTCACCATATATTCTGGGTTCGAAACTTTTAGACATGGTGTTGTCATATATTTTTTTCGTTACCGCATCAAATACTACCGTTAACTCACCTATGTAGTCACCCGGGATATAGATCGATCCCAATCCTGTGGGATTTCCATCCGCATCATAATAAACAGCTGCAGGCTGCAGATCATATACTTCAGTTCCCCAGGCCTCTTCCCAATTTCCTGCTGTTACCTTGTAGTAATGCTGTCCGTACACTGCATCCGGTGTAAGGTTTTCAGCATTCACAGTAAAATAGTAAAGATCGGCATCCGGCATGCTTTGTACAAGCATGCTCTCTTCACTTACCTTTTTCATTACATATGCTTCATCTGCAACGTTATATCCGTTGAAACTTCCGGTAAGGTAATAGGTCTTCTCAGCTACTACTGATTCCTCCTCTTTACCTTTCGAGCATCCAAACAGACTTACGGACAGAATGCATATACAAACGACAAGGGCAAGCAATCTGATAGTTCTCTTCATTTCCATAACCACCTTTCTAAATTTTTATGCAAATCGCAAAGGCTAACGGCCCGATGCGATCAATGCCGGTTTTTTCCGTATGTGAAATATTTTTTTCTGCAGAATACATGAATATCGCATTCCTTTTTTCAATGAAGCATTCTTCATCGCTGTAATTCACATACACTTCAAGGATCTGGTCATCCAGCTTTCTTTCGAATGCCAATAGTTTTTTATCGCTCTTTAAGGGTATAAGCTGACCGTGTTTTAAAGCGGGATATTCATTTCTTAAAATCGAAATTTCATGGATATAGTCATACATATCACTTGTGATACCATCCCATTGCATGGTCCTTCTGTTATCCGGATCTTCCGCACCTTCCATTCCGATCTCATCACCGTAATATATAAGGCACATTCCCTGGAATGCTATTGTAGTCAGTAAAGCCAGCCGGGCTTTTTCTATCCCGATCATACTTGAAAGCCTTACAGTATCATGACTGCCTAAAAGATTTATAAGGTATCCGTATGATGGTGTTTTATACAGCATACTGTTAGAAGATATCCTGTCCCAGAATTTGTCCGGCCCTATCATGCCCTGTATGCAGTCCAGTAACCATTTTCTGTATTTGTAATTCGTTACCGTATGCATCTGATCCCCATTCATCCACTTTGCCGCATCGTTCCAGATCTCGCCTATCACCAGAACCTCACTGTTTGCTTTTTGGATCTCTTTTCTGAACTTTTTCCATAAGCTCACCGATACCTCATCAGCGACATCCAGCCTCCAGCCGTCTATCCCAAGTTTTTTAGTCCAGTACACCGCTGAATCTACAAGATAATCTATTGCCTTTTCATTTGCAGTGTTGATCCTTGGCATTGAAGGAACACAGCCGGCAAAAGTATCGTAATTGCTTTTTCCGATCTCCACAGGATAATCATAAATAAAGAACCAGTCTTTATACTCAGACGCCTGTCCTTTTTCCACAATATCCATGAAAATAGGGTTATAACAGCTCATGTGATTAAAAACACAATCGAGTATTATCCTCATCCCCTTGTCGTGGATAGCTGTCACCAGTCCGGCCAGTCCCTGCTCATCACCAAACATTTCATCGATGGAGTAATAATCTTCTATATCATACTTATGGTTTGTCCTGGAAGAAAAAACCGGACCTAAGTAAATCACATCAGTACCTAAGGACCGCATATAGTCCAGCTTCTCTATTATCCCTGCAAAATCCCCTCCGAAAAAATCCTCACGCGAAGGACGTTTGTCCCATTTCGCATTAATGTATGATTTTGGCTGACTGCTGTTGAATCTGTCTATGAAAATCTGATATACCAGCGCTCCTTCTGCCCATTTCGGGTAAGTATATATTTCATCGTCATTTATCACAGGGAAAAAGAAACTGTTCTCATTTGCTATATCCTTTTCCATGAAGCCGTCACCGGTATAGAATACTCTCTCATCATTCTTAACAAGCTCAAAGAAATATTTAAAATGCCTTTCTCTGAGCATGAGTTCTGCTTCATACATATCAAAATATTCATCTGTCAGTATTCTGTCCATTTTCTCTATTTTACGGATCGATGTATGATCATACACGTTCAGATAATGCACATACACTGATGTGCAATCATTCTTTGCCGTACGGATCCTTACATTTATAGTATTCTTGTCTGTTGCATATGCATACGTTCCGCCGCACATATGATAGACTGCATATCTGTTCATGAAACACCTCTCACTGCTTGACTCCTCCTTCTGTCAGACCGCCTATGAAATATTTCTGACAGGAGTAAAATAGTACGAATATGGGAAGGCTGGCCAAAACTGCACCGGCGCAATACATTCCCCAGTTTTGCTGAAACTGACCGTATATAAGGCTTTGAAGACCAACGGCAACTGTCATTTTTTCCGCACCGGACGTGATCAGCATACTGGCGATAGCATATTCGTTATATGTCAGAACAAAACTCTGTATCGCTACTATGCCCAATATAGGTTTGACAAGAGGCAATGTTATATGGATCAGTATCTGAAACTTATTCGCTCCGTCTATCATTGCAGCCTCATCGATCGCATAAGGCACCGTATCAAAATAACCTTTCGAAACAAGTATCAGCCCTGCCGATGATATTACAGAGTCGATTATCACAAGCCCGATCAGTCTGTTAAGCAATTCAAGCGAAGCGAAAATCTTGAACAGGGAAACAAGCATCAGGGTCAGAGGGAATATCTGGATCAGAAGGATAGTCTGAAATAACGCATTCTTCCCGGAAAACCTGAATTTCGAAAAAACATAGGAAGCCACAGAAACCATCAGCAGCGATATGACCATCGTACACAGAGATACAAGCAGTGAATTACCCAGCCAGAAAAGGTATTTTGTTTCGGAAAACAGCTGCCTGTAATATTCAAGAGAAAAACCGGTGTCACCGTATCCGGAAACATCAAGTATATCTTTCCCAAAAGATATGAGTATGATATATGCAAATGGGACCAATACCGTCAATGATAAGAGGATCAATATGATATGGACGCCGATACCTGAGTATTTGCTTTTTTTCCTAGTCATCTCTTCACTTCCCTTCATTAAATCGCTTATTGCTTATGCGCATGGTAATGATCGAAAATGCAGCTACGAAAACGAATATTACGACAGAATACGCGGCTGCCAGACTGTAGTTCTTGGTATTGTAAGCCAGATTATACACATAGGTTATTAGAAGATCGGTCGCTCCCGGAGCTCCTAAAGAGCCTCCGAACGGTCCGCCGGATGTCAGAAGGTATAAGCCAAAATTATTGAACTGCATTATAAATCCCATTATGAGCGTTGGGAGCAGTGCCCTGAATACAAGCGGAAGCGTGATCCAGAAAAATGATTTCACTCTCCCTGCGCCTTCTATCATTGCCGCTTCATAATAGTCTTTCGGAATGGATTGCAGATATCCCAAAGACAGGAACATATAGTATGGGGTCCCCATCCAGGAAACAACAAAAACCGATGACAATTTAGCAAGATACGGATCATCCAGCCAGGGGATATTGGCTATCCCAAACATACTTAACAGATCATTCAGAGCTCCGCCCTCGGTAGCTAAAATACCTTTCCATGTCAGCAGCATTATCACGCTTGGTATCACCCATGGCAGTATGAAGATCATTTTGTATATTTTTGCTATTGTTGCTTTCCTGTGTTCCAAAAGCGAGGCTAAAAGCGTCCCTAATACGAACGTTACAGACATGACGCTTACTGCGAATACAACAGTCCAGATGAACATGGAAGCAAAGCCGTTAAGCCCTTCCATAAATATGCTTTTATAGTTATATCCTCCTATAAAAACATAATCCACCAGATTCAGCGAGCTGTAATTCGTCATGGACAGATAAATATTGTGTATTATGGGAAACACATAAAATATACCTATAAGACCGATTATAGGTAATAATACTATATAAGATACGATTGTAGCCCGGAACATTGCCTTGCTGGCAGACCTACTGATATTTTTTCTTTTCCGGACTGTTTTGATGGTCACTAAAACTATGCATAAAGCAACCAGGCATCCCACAAAGAAGTATCCTAAAAACGGTATCTCGACTTCCTCGATCCGGACATTCATTTTTTCTACATCACTTAAGATCGCTGATGCCAACTCATCCAGTTTGTCTTTATCATTTACAGGATCGCCATTCGTATCACCGTAAAATATCGACTGATATGCTTTATCTGTATAGTTGTACCATATATCCCCTTCGGGGATATTCGGTACCGGTTCGACATTCAGACATATGGATGACATCACCGTATACATCGGTTCGCTTGTTATATACTCGCTTTGCCTTACTGCAAGATTTACCGGAAACCTGCTTCCTGTCTTAAATTCATAATTATTGCCTGCCTCTATCATTTTCTGCTGATTGGCATCTTTGCACAGAAACTCCAGGAATTCCACTGCCTCTTCCGGGTGATCGGAATGAGCGTTTATTACAAAACCGTTTACAGTAGCATATGGTTCCGATATCGTACCGTCATTGTTCTTCGGTAAAGGTGCAAATCCGAAATTCACGCCTTTTTGAGTGTAGAATGAGTTCTGCCAGAATCCATTGATGATAACTGCTGCCTGCTGGTTTGCAAAAGCTGCTGACACATCACTGTCAGTGCAGTTCCTGCTTTCCAGTATTATTCCATATTCCATCAGCTGCTTCATCCTTCTGATGTACTGCAGCGATCCTTCATTATTCAGCCCGATATCAAAGGGGTCGTAATTCCCTGACCCGTCAGTCCCGTAATAATATCCTCCGTAATTTTTAATTATTGGATACATGAAATACATGTTTTTGGGATTCATCACCAGACCTTTCATAGATCCGCCATTGGAATTAGTCCCTTCAAAATCAATGGCAAACTGGAATAATCCATCCCATGTCAGGTCCTTGAGCTGCTCATATGTGACTACATCAGCATTATATACAAGGCCGTATGTCTCAACCGAATATCCTATACCATATTGTTTACCGTCTATTGCAAATGAAGAAAAAGCAGACTCATGAAAGCTGTTTATTATGGTTTCAGGAAACTCCAGCTCCATCAGGAAACCGTTTACGGCAAGATCACCGATGTCCGCATGCTGCATCAAGACTATATCAGGCTTTTCCTGAGTCTGGGCATTGTTTACAAGATCCTTAGGCGCATCAAATAAACTGCGCCTGTCTACAATAATAACTTCGATACCGGTCTCATCGGTGAATTCCATAGCGATCTTTCTGAGCGCATCATTTTCACGTGTCAGTTCGGATCCCCATACCCTTATTATTGCAGCATCATCATCTGCTTTTACAGGTATCAGGGAAACGACCGACATGATCGCTAGTACTGCAGCCAATAATATGATCGAAGTCCTTTTCACCACGGCAGTCTCCTTAAATTACAATTTGCCGAATCTCTCAGTGAGCCTTATTGCTTCTTCAACCGTCTCAACAGGAAGACAAATCGAAAAATTACCTTTTCTTAAAGTATTTATATTATTCTCTATTTCCTCGAAAGACTGGCAGTCTATTGCCAGGCATGTACCATCAGCATCCTCTATCAGTTCGTTCAGTTTCTCAAAAGGCCTGGGATGGTTCGGATCGGTCGCCAGCCAGAGATTGGCGACATTATGCAAAGAACAGATATGTCTGACCAGATACATGGCACAGCTGTGGCTGTGCATATGGCCGCTGCCGAAATGATCTATAACTTTCTGAGTATGCGGCGCACAGAATTCATCGTACAGAGCCGGGCTTATCATACTCGATATGTCTTCAGACATGTTGACGATACCGTCAATGAACATGGTCCCGTATGTCGGGCTTTTTCTGTACTTACGGATCATTGAATATATATCTTCTGCAAAATGTATCGTGGCCTCAGCGCAGAAATCCAGAAAATCATGAAGCTTATCGGGATCATCATAAAAATCTGTATATATCCGTGCTCCATGCAGTGCTTCCGCCAGATCCAAAGGAGAGAAAAAACCTCGTGCGAAAGGTATATCAGTATCTTTTGTCCTGCTCAATATCCTTTCAAGGATGTACATATATTTCTTATACCATACGGAAGTACCTATCGGAGGGATATCCTTATACATCTCCAGATCAGTAATTGTAGGCACTGACCAGCTCGTATCCTTTTTAAAATACACTTCCCCCGTTACAAATGCAGAATAATCGCCAATACCAAGGTTTATATTCAGCTGAGGTATGTAGTTGTCCTCAACATATCTTCTTGCTTCCATCATTCTGCAGATCCCACCAAGAAGATCATCAGTATACTTATCCAGATCGTATTCATCATACCGGTAAGCTGAAAGATCGATATATTCCTTTATATCGCTTTTAGGAAGCGCCCTGAATGTGACATGTCCTCCGATATGTTTTAACGCATCAGAATAAGTCCTATTCATTTCATCTGCAATTTTTGACACACTTGGTTTCAACAGATCGATATTTTTCATTTCAGTTACCTTTTCTTATGATTAATCGGTTAAGCATATGATAAAAAATAAATCGCATCAGCAGTACGATTAACCGGTTAAGCAGTTTCACATTATCATATGAAAACATATATGTCAACATATTTTATCAATTTTTAACGATCAGGCAGGATCTACCCAGAAAATATGCTGATCCTGTTCCTGTGCTCCTCTTGCATCCAGTTTTTCCACTACCATCCTGACGTATTCTTTAAGGAGATGTTCACAAAATACGATCTGCCTTACTTCCTCTGGAAATGCACAGTTATGGGAAAATGTGATCACAGCCAGTCTTTCATATTTAATGGCAGACAAGGCAATAAATCCTGCGATATCTCCGATAGCTATGAAATTTTTATCTTTATTGGCAGTCAGGAAATCGTCTATTTCCTTTCTGTTCTGCCCATCGAATGCGATCTTCGGTTCTACCTGGAGTCCCCCGATCAGGTCGTTCAGTCCTTTATTGTTCCTTAAACAATATATCAGCGCACAGTTGTCCGGGTCGTTGAAATATGCCATGGCTTTTTTTGCAGCCGAAGTGTAATCATTTATTATTTTAAAGAACAGATTATCAGAAAACATGCTGTCGAAAAGTATAATAGGAGAAAATGTATTTACTCCTATTTCCTTTATATGCTCTTCGCTCAAATTGATTGCCAGGATCATATCATATGCAAGATCCATATAATTGTTCTGCCGTTTATTATCCAGAAGGACCAATTTATAGTCGTTGGCAGAGAAGATCTCATATAATAAATAAATTATCTTGTACTCGTTTATGAAGCTTCTGAAAGAACTGTCACCGATTATGATACCGATCAGTTTTTTATTATTACCGCACAGGTATTTAGCGGAAAGATTAGGGACATAACGGTACAGATTTGCTATCTGCAGGATCTTACGCCTGGTCTCTTCACTGACCCGCGCATTGCTTTTATCATTAAGCACATATGAAACTGTGGTTTTTGAGACATTTGCAACATCAGCAATATCCTGCATAGTATACTTTTTTACCATAGTTCTCCTTTAACATACAACCTGCCTTGCAGTAATATTATCATACTTGTTATGGCTTGTAAATTTCCATATCCGAAGCTGTTGGCATCCCTTCCATCGCTCCAAGCCTCGTACAGCATACCGCACCGGCTATATTTGCATACCTTACATATTCCTCAAGGATCCTATCATCTTTATATATGCTTTCCATATCATCAGCTGTGCTGAGCCTGTACAGCAATGCCCCTATGAATGCATCGCCTGCACCTGTGGAATCTATGCAGCTGACTTTTATACCGGGAATGATCCTCTGATAATTTTTCCTTGCAGCAAATGCACCTTTTTTCCCAAGCGTTACACATACGAGCCGCGCCCCCATGTCCAGCAACGCTCTGGCTCCGGCTTTTAAAGTTTTCTTTTTTGTTATTATACGAAGCTCCTCGTCGCTTACCTTAACTATGTCGGATGCCTCTATCAGTCTTCTGCATCTTTTCCTGAAAACAGAGGCCCTTTCCTTCCAGAAATCCTGCCTGTAGTTGGGATCGAATACGATATATGCATCCTTCTTTATGGCAATGTCGAGCATTTTCATGTATGTGTCATATGTTTCCCCTCCAAGCAGACCGGTAGCAGCTCCGAAATGGAATATCCTGCATTTTCCTATAATATCCTGGTCCAGCTCCTTAAATGCCAGATGCTCATCAGCTCCTCTTACGAATGTAAAATCCCTTTCACCGTCCGCTGTAAGGGATACGAAGGCAAGAGTAGTGCTGTATTTTGGATCCTTTATGATCATCCGGGTATCCATACCGTATTTTCTGCATTCATTTACAAGGAAATCACCGAACGGATCATTCCCTACCTTTGAAGCTATGACCGCATTGCCTCCGAGTTTTGATAATGCCGCGAGCGCATTTGGAGGTGCGCCTCCCGCTTTTTTTATAAAGCTCTTTGCATTTAGCAGGTCAGTGTCCCTGTCTGTGGACATAAAATCGATAAGAAGCTCTCCCATTGCAAAAACATCACGTTTCATAAATACCTCCGTGTCCATATACTGATGATTATATGCTATATTTTTGTTAACAGTTTGCATTTACTGAGGTATAATCTTTAAAGAGGTAAAAAAAGGATAATGATAGAAACTCGATTGTGTGAAAATAAAGACTGGGAAAACCTGAAGAAACTCTGGATCAAAGCGTTTCATGACAGTGATTCCTTTACTGATTGGTTTTTTGACAACAGATTCGCACCGGATTATTCCGCGTGCACATATGAAGACGGTCAGCTGATATCAGCCATGCAGTCATGGCCGGTGTTTCTGAATATAAGAAACAGGATCGTCGCATCCTCCATCATAACCGGAGTAAATACGGAACCGGCATTTGAGGGCAGAGGATAGATGGGAAGGACATTCAGATTATATATGGCAGCCATGAGGGAAAAAGGCATCGTCCTGTGTCCTATGACTCCTTTATATATGCCGACATATTTTTCAAGAGGATTCTTCCCTGTCACGGACACGGCATTCATGAGCTGCAAAAAGGAGAAACCGTACATTTACCGTAATAAACAGCAGTACAGTATCATGCCTTTGGATATGATAGAAAACTCGTCACTGCTGTACACATGCTACAGCAGGTTTTCAAAGGACTATTCCGGTATAGTAATGCGTTCCCTTTCTGACTTCATATTAAAAATGAATGACTACATTTCAGA
>JBAYNV010000027.1:0-19582 GCA_041678685.1 Clostridia bacterium | reverse complement strand
ATGAAACGGTCGTGATTTTACTGTTGGAAATAGGGCATAGAAATGATGTATATGATAAATTCAACAGGTAGATGCGTACCTGTTTTATAGAGTTATAAAAAAATTCTACTCAGTATTTCTTCTTTCATTTGTGTCCGGAATATGTACATATTGCATTTATACATAAATGATGTATAATAAGTTAGTCAAAAATAATTGAATAAAAAGAGTATTCAATCAGAATAGTCATGAAATGTTACCGCAAAGTCGGTTTCAATAATAAATTTTTTTAAAGGAGAAATTTTATGAGAAAAAGCATGGCAGTTTTGTTAGCATTGGTAATGATCATATCAATGTTTAGTTTCGTTGGATGCGATAAAGGCAGTGCTGATTTTGTAGTTGACGTATTTTTCTATGATTATACCGATACTTACATATCGACTGTTCGTTCTTCAATGAAGACACAGCTTGATGCAATGACAGGTGTGCAGTACACATTCTATGATGCAGCAAGCGATCAGGCAAAGCAGACAGAGCAGGTAGACACAGCACTTACAAGAGGAACCGATCTTCTTATAGTCAACATTGTTACTACAGGTTCAGTTGATGCTGCCCAGAATATCGTTGATGCGGCAAAGGAAAAAGATGTAGCAGTCATTTTCTTCAACCGTGAGATCGCCGACTCAGTTGTTGCCAGTTATGACAACTGCGCTTTCGTCGGAACAGATCCTGATGAAGCCGGATATATGCAGGGCCAGATGATGGCTGAGTATTTGTTGAAGGATGAGAATCTTGCTACATATGATCTGAACGACGATAAGGAAATCGCTTACATCATGCTTCGTGGCGAACTTGGAAATGCAGAAGCATTCGGAAGGACCCTTTATTCCGTACAGAAGGCGAACGAATTATTGGCAGATTCAGGTTACACACTTGTTCCATCAGTTGCTAACGCAACAGATAATACCCAGCCCGAAGACGGTATCAGCCCATATTTCCTTTATGGCAACTGGTCACAGGCTGACGCAAAAGCTCTGATGGATACAGCACTGTCTACATATTCATTGACTGACGGTTCAATTGAACTTATAATCGCCAACAATGATGACCAGGCACTTGGCGCTATCGAATCGTTGAAAGAACTGAATTACAACAAGGGTACAGCAGGTAAATTCATCCCTGTATTCGGCGTAGATGCTACATCGACCGCTCAGACAGCGATCAGCGAAGGCTCAATGGTAGGTTCGATCAAGCAGGATAACGTTGCAATGGCTACAGGCATATTGTTCTTTATGAACAATGTGAAGGCAGGCAAGAACGTAATGGCAGTCACCACCGGTTACAACATCGATGAGGGCGTAGCTAAGATCCGTATCCCTTATGCAATATTTATCGGATAAGAAGTCTATTAAGTAACACACGCAATAAGCGGTTTGTTATGAACCGCTTATTGCCTTTTTATTGCATCCTTCAGGATGATGGAGTGAGTAAATGAGTCAGTACATACTGGAAATGAAAGATATATGCAAAGTATTCCCAGGTGTTAAGGCATTAGATAATGTAAGCCTGTATGTAAGACCCGGTACCGTTCACTCTCTTATGGGTGAGAACGGGGCAGGCAAGTCCACTCTTATGAAATGCCTGTTCGGGATAAATATAAGGGACAGCGGGACGATCCTGCTTGAAGGAAAAGAGATATGTTTTTCCAATCCGCGTCAGGCGCTGGATCATGGCGTTGCCATGGTACACCAGGAACTTAACCAGGTAATGACGCGTGATGTAATGGAAAATATATGGCTTGGGCGTTTTCCAAAGACCAAACTGGGGTATATAGATGAAAAAGCTATGTATACCAAAACAAAAGAGATCTTTGATGATCTGAATATCGATGTCGATCCGAGGATCTGCATAAACAAACTGTCTGTATCACAAAGGCAGATGGTGGAAATAGCGAAGGCTGTTTCATACAACTCGAAGATAATAGTATTTGATGAACCTACATCCTCTCTTACTGAGGACGAAGTAGATCATCTATTCAGGATAATAAACACGCTTCGCGATCGCGGATGCGGTATCATATATATTTCACACAGAATGAATGAGATATTACGTATCTCTGATGATGTCACTGTTTTAAGAGACGGCAAACCGGTCGCCACCAACAGGGCAAAGGATCTTACTACCGATATGATCATAAAACAGATGGTAGGCAGGGATCTTACGAATGTATATCCCCCAAAAACAAATACGATAGGCGGGGTGACTCTGGAGGTGAAAAACCTTACAGCTGAGTACCTTAACCTGCATAATGTATCTTTCAAAGCACATAAAGGGGAGATACTCGGTTTTGGCGGCCTTATAGGGGCAGGAAGGACCGAACTGCTTGAAACTTTATTCGGAGTCGCTACTAAAAAGGAAGGCGATGTTTACAAGAACGGAAAACTGATACATAACACAAACAGCAGGATCGCAAAGATAAACGGATTTGCTTACATCACTGAGGAACGCAGGCGTACAGGGCTTTTCAACGTGCTTGATATCACTGCCAATACGACCATATCCAACATGAAAAAGTATATGATAAATCATCTGTATCTTTCAGATAAGCTGATGAGGATAGATACGGATTGGTCGATCAACGCCATGAGGATCAAAACACCGGGTCAGAAGACGAAGATAAGATCCTTATCAGGAGGCAACCAGCAGAAAGTCATCATAGGGAGATGGCTTCTTACAAAACCTGATATCCTGCTTCTGGATGAACCTACCCGTGGTATCGATGTTGGTGCTAAATATGAAATATATCAACTGATGATAAATCTTGCGAATGAAGGCAAGACAGTAATAATGGTATCAAGTGAAATGTCTGAGCTTCTAGGCGTGTGTGACAGGATAATAGTCATGTCAAACGGATATATGGCAGGCGAAGTCAACGCTAAAGAGACAACACAGGAAGAAATATTGACCCTTGCAGCTAAGTATGTGTAATAAGGAGAGAGAAAATGGCTGAAAAGAAAAAAGAAACCGGTAATAACAGTTGGTTCAGAATGCGGATCGACGGTATAAAACAGCGTAACGCGGATTACAAAGCCCTCGACAGAAAAGGCAAAGCGAAATGGTGGAGCGAATTTCTTCTTCGTAATGCCATATATATCATTTTCGCTTTGCTTATAATATATGTACAGATCTATTCCATGACAAACCCAAGCATGAAACATGCTTTTCTGTCTTTCCCGACTCTTATAGACATACTCAAGAAATCCTCCCTTGCCATGTTTCTGGCATTAGGAGTAGGAGGCATAATAGTTCTGACAGGTACAGACCTTTCAGCGGGATATATAATGGGACTGTCGATGTGCGTTTCAGCTTCTCTCTTACAAAAATCCGATCTTTCAACAAAGATGTGGCTCGGTATGGAACCGTGGCCGATATTAGCTGTTATAGTTTTGGTTATGGTCATCTGCGGTATCGTAGGTGCTTTCAACGGTTTCTTTGTAGCAAAGTTCAAGCTTCATCCTTTCATAGTGACACTGGCGACGCAGCTCATGCTGTCAGGTTTTCTCCTTATATACATGGCGTGGGGAAACGGTGACGGTGCCCAGCTGAGCGGTATGACGACACTGTATAAGGATATAACAAAAGGCACTGTGCAGATGTTCGGTACTTCAGTTCCGTATTATGTGTTTTATGCGATGGTTGCGGTGCTGATCATGACATTCATCTGGAACAAGACTACTATAGGCAAGAACATGTATGCCGTCGGGGCAAACCCAGAGGCGGCAAACGTTTCAGGCGTAAATGTAGGCATGACGATAATAATCGTATTTATGATGGCAGGCATGCTGTACGGATTTTCAGGATTTATACAGGCACCGTTCGTAGGTTCGGTAACGCCTAACTCAGGAGACGGTGCGGAACTGGATGCAATAGCCGCATGCGTCATAGGAGGCGTGTCCTTCACAGGAGGTACAGGCAGGATTTCAGGCATAGTCATAGGCGTGATACTTCTTCAGATAATCACAGTCGCTTTACAGTGGCTGGGTATTTCTCCCAACCTGCAGTATATTATAAAAGGCCTCATTATTCTTGTAGCCGTAGCGATAGATATGAGGAAGTATCTGGTAAGAAAATAATGGAGGAAAAGGACAAAATAAGCGGCGGGCTGTATGCCAAGGTAAAAGTACCTATATGGGCTTTGAACCTGATGATAATAGCAGGCTGCCTGGCGATAATAGTACTGATAATCATTTTGACAGTATAGAAAGTATAAACAGAATCAGTGTAAGATAAAGCAGATATTTAAGGATATCTGCTTTTGTATATGATCGCATAAACAAAATGTATGTACATTCAGGATTCATAATATGGTATGGTAAATTTGCAAAAGTGCTATTTTAAGTGAATAATTCATTGCAAAAGTGCGAATTTAAGTGAAAAATCCATTGCAAAAGTGCGTTATTATGTTAAATAATCATTGCAAAAGTGTAAGCTTTATTATATGATATGTGCGTACACGAGGTAAATCTATGTTATATAGAAAGAAAGAAACAGAAATAAAAAAATGGATTAAAAATCCTAAAAATGCTCTTCTCGTGACTGGCGCAAGACAGGTTGGAAAAACATTCATTATTAGAGAATGCCTCGAAGCATTAAAATGTGATTATATCGAACTTAACTTTATTGAAAATCCAGAATTGGTTACCGTGTTTGAACAATCGAATTCCGCGCATGATCTTTCAGTGAATCTTTCTCTTGCTACAGGTCGAGCTTTAATACCGGGGAAAACGTATATTTTTATTGATGAAATACAGCAATACAAAAATATAGTCACAAAAATAAAGTTTTTAGTCGATGAAGGGCAATATTTCTATTGTCTCAGCGGTTCACTGCTCGGAGTAGAACTTGTCAATCTTTCTTCCGCGCCAGTTGGATATATTGATGAAATTATGATGTATTCGCTAGATTTTGAAGAATTCCTTTATGCGAATAGTGTTGATCCGTCCGTGATAGATGAGCTAAAAAAATGCTATACAAACAGAACTACAATTTCTGAATATATGCATTTAAAAATGATGGAACTCTACCGACGGTATCTAGCAATAGGCGGCATGCCAGCTGCTGTTAATGAATATGTAGCTAGCGGTGATATGAATAAGGTCATGGTTATACAGCAGAATATTATTGCTCAATACAAACGCGATTTTACAAAGTACGAGCAGGCTGATAAAAGGCTTATGATCAGAAGCATCTATGATAATATTCCTTCTCAACTTCTTAAACAAAATCGTCGGTTTAATTATACAGATGTTGAGAAAAAGCTGAGATTTGAAAAAGTTGAGAGTAGTTTTCTTTGGCTGACAAATGCCGGAGTTGCTATTCCGGTTTATAATACTTCGGAACCTAGAGTTTCACTAAGACAAAGCAGGAAGAGTAACCTTGTAAAGCTCTATTTATCCGATATCGGGTTGCTTTCATGCTTATACGGTGCCGGCGCAAAGCTTAAGCTACTTTTAAATGATAAAAGCTTGAATTGTGGCGGAATATATGAAAATGCTGTAGCACAGGAACTGCTGGCACATGGATACGAAGCATATTATTACAATAGTCGCAGCCTTGGCGAACTAGATTTTGTAATTGAGCATAACGGCAGTATTTTACCGATCGAAGTGAAAAGCGGTAAGGATTACTATTTACATTCAGCCATTAATAATGTGATTAAAAATAAAGAATTCCAAATAGAAGAAGCATTTATACTTGCAGATTGTAATATTGAAACAAGTGGAAAAGTAACTTATATGCCGATCTATTTAATGATGTTTCTTACGGAAACGAAGGAACTGCCAGTTTTGACTCCGATTGATTTTCAAAAGTGATAAAGGCATGAGCGGGATTGACAAGATGACATCAAATGCTTAAGAGTGTTTTAAAATGTACATGATCTGCTAAAAGCCATATAGAAATATGAAAAGAATAACACAAGAAGAGAACCATCGATATACGATCTGCTTAAGTATGAATATAGATTGAATTAGATAGTGACCTGATCATTATTGATTCTTCTTAATATACATAGCAGCAGGTTTGCACAGATCCTTAAGTTCAGGAAGTTTTGTTGTTCCTGCTTCATTTGCCAGACGGTAGAACTCGCACTTGTAGTTTATAAGCTCCAATGATTTATTGAGCTCAGCCAGTTGCTTTTCGGCTTCTTTTTTACGTTCAAGAAACATATCATATCTCTTCTTTATTGTATCGTCACCTAAATGGCACCAATAGAAATACTTCCGTATATCCTTTAACTTCATTCCTGATATTTTGAGGCACTCGATCATTGAAAGAAACTCAAAGTCCACGTCGGAAAATATCCGTATATTTCCCTCAGTCCGCTTAACAAGAGGCAGTAACCCCTGCTTGTCATAATATCTGAGCGTTGATATGGAAATGCCAAGTTTTTCTGCTACTTCACTTATCGCGTATTCCATCCTTTGACCTCCCAAAACGTATATTTAGAAACTATCATATGGTTGTATTTTATAGCATAATATTGTAACGATGATGCTTTGTCAAGCAAAGCAGATCCTGTAAATATCTGAAAATCCATTCTGTATGCCGGTTATGGAGATTTTTCTTGTCTAATATTAATATTTAAGTAGGTTAATCTAATATTTAACCGGAACATATTGACCTGAAGTGCGGTTTAGGTCCTATCATAAGGTTACAGAAGAAGTGAACTAATATAACAAATGATCTTGAGTGCAGGATCGCCAGTCCGTTATAAGACACTGGACCGGGAAAATGAGGTGGCTAAATGAAAAGAACAGTTAAATCATTGGTATGTATATTATTGATCGCATCGTTAAATGTATTTATGCTGAGCGCATGCGATCAGCAGCCTGTTGAAAGTGAGGAGGTCAGTATGGTACCAAATATCACAGAAAGTGCGATACCTGAATCGCCGACACCTGATGTAAACGCATCTGTTGTGTATTTCACTGCGGATATTTCAGCAGAAGGTCTAATAGCTATTTATGAAGCGCTGGGCTGGACGCCTACAGGCAAGGTAGCTGTGAAGATACATACCGGCGAATCTGAAAAAAGCAATTATCTTCGGCCTGAACTGATAAAGGATCTTGTGGAGCTGGTAGATGGTACCATAGTTGAATGTAATACCGCATATGCTGGAGCAAGGTCGAGCGCTACTTTACACATGCAGGTTGCAGAAGACCGCGGTTTTACTGAGATCGCTGATGTCGATATACAGGATGCAGACGGATCTTTATCGATACCGGTCACGGGCGGTGTCCATCTTACGGAGAATTTTGTAGGTGCGAGTTTCCCTGACTATGATTCATATATCATACTTTCGCATTTTAAGGGACATGCAATGGGAGGTTTTGGCGGTGCTATAAAAAACATGTCCATCGGGCTTGCATCAGCAGAGGGAAAGAGCTGGATACATTCAGCAGGCAGGTTCAAAACCGGTCTGTCCGGTATTCAGGATTACTTTCTTGAATCTATGGCTGAAGCCGGAAAATCCGTGTCCGACTATCTTGGTGACGGTGAAAGAATAATATATATAAATGTCATGAACAACTTAAGCCCTGACTGTGACTGTAATGATGATCCGGCACCGGCTACAATGAAGGATGTAGGCATCCTTGCATCATTTGATCCCGTGGCACTCGATCAGGCATGTGTCGATTTTGTCTATGAGCAGAAAGACGGTGATGCGGCTTTATTGGTATGGAGAATAGAGGAGCTCAACGGGTTGCACACTCTTGAATATGCAGAACAGATAGGGCTTGGGACCACAAGCTATGTACTGGTTTCTATAGATGAATGATATGAAGAAGATAAACATTAAAAATATCACATTATCTGCAATGTTTATAGCGCTTGGTCTTGTTCTGCCTTTTATAACAGGCCAGATCCCCCAGATAGGAAGCATGATGCTTCCTATGCACATTCCGGTCCTGCTTCTGGGACTGATATGCGGCTGGAAATATGGCTTGGCGGTAGGTTTCATTACTCCAGTACTGCGGTCCTTTATGTTTGGTATGCCTCCGTTATTTCCGTCTGCGATAGCAATGGCATTTGAGCTGGCTGTTTACGGTTTCGTCATCGGTCTGCTGTTCAACAAGATAAAATGGAAATGCATATATACTGTATTTTTCTCGCTATTTACCGCTATGATATGCGGACGTGTCGCATGGGGCTTGGTAAGTATGCTGTTTTATGGCATTTTGGGTAAAGGGTTCACATGGCAGATGTTTATGGCAGGTGCTTTTGTAAACGCAATACCGGGTATCATATTGCAGCTTGTCCTAATACCTTCTTTGATGGCTTTACTAAACAGAACGGGAATGGTCAGATTCACACACAGATCAGGCAGGAAAAATGAAGGCATAGGCAGCAATATATGATCGAAATACTGCAAAGAGAAGCGATATATTTATGGTATTACACGACGATACTGTTAAGGCAGATAGCACCGTACTGGGTCGTCGGTATATTACTGGGTTCTGTGATCTCTGTATTCGGAAAGAATAAGATAAATGATCTTTTTATGTCCATGAAAGAGAAAAAGCTGGGTTTGCCGGGTATCATCCTCTCAAGCCTGCTTGGTATCGCTTCTCCACTTTGCATGTTTGGAACTATCCCCATCGTTGCGTCTTTTGCATCAAAAGGTATGCGTGAAGACTGGCTTGCCGCATTCATGATGGGTTCGATACTTTTAAATCCTCAGCTTATCATATACAGCGCAGCCCTTGGCACGACTGTACTGATATTAAGATTCCTAAGTTGTTTTATCTGCGGTATTGTCGCAGGACTGCTCGTGCATCTTTTCTATACAAAAAAGAGTTTTTTCAGGTTTGATAAATATACTGAAGTTAAAGATCGTGATACGGATCCCAATATTTTTATACGGTTACTAAAGAATATATGGCGAAATATAAAAGCATCAGGGGTGTATTTCCTTGCTGGCATCATATTGACAGCATGTTTCCAGCGATATGTTCCGACAGGTGCATTCGCTGATCTGTTCGGTTCGAATAAAGGGTTCGGGGTATTGATGGCTGCCACGCTGGGAGTGCCCGTATATATGTGCGGAGGCGGAACCATTCCGCTATTAAGAGAGTGGCTGCATTTGGGTATGAGTATGGGTGCAGCCACAGCTTTCATGATAACAGGACCTGCCACCAAGCTTACTAATCTTGGTGCTTTAAAGAGCGTGCTTGGCGGTAAAAGTTTTGCTCTTTATATTGCATTCGTATGTCTTTTTGCTCTTATGACAGGCTTTCTGACTGACTTATTCATATAGCAATAATACTAGAAGCAATGATCCGGATATTGCATAAATATATTATGCACACAACCGTATGGATTTTATCCTGATTTTTAATGTACGATCTATAGATTTACCAGGTTGAACCATAGACTCGATATCATTAATAATGCAACCGCTGAGAAATATTTACATACCTTATTTAAATACAAGAAATACGGACATGTCGTATTAATATAGGTAAGATAGGTTAAATAAATACTGTTTTACTATTAAATATGAGAAAAATTCGTAATATTTGTTGACATAATAATATTTATCAGATAATATATTTACAGGAGTACAGGAGGCACAGCCATGCTAATAATGTTTAAAGTAAAGAATTATACATCGTTTAAAGACGAAGTGATTCTTGATATGAGAGCTGCTTCATATAAACAACATCCGACGCATATACTAAAAACATATGATGGGGAAGAGCTTTTAAAGACTGTAGCAATATACGGAGCAAACGCTTCAGGAAAATCGAATCTTGTATCTGCTATGTACTTTTTCCGTAACTATATCTTTGAACAACGTATGATGACAATAGTGGCAGATTATAATGAATTTGCATATAACGGGCTTGGACCAAGGTTGGAGCCATTTTTATTATCAAAAGGGGATAATGGAGCTTCTGAGTTTGATATCAAGTTCTCATACAAAAACAAAATTATTCAATATGGGTTTGAATGCACTTCTCAGGAAGTCATCAATGAATGGTATTTTATCGATGAAAAAAAGGTATTCGAGCGAAAAAGGAACTTAATAACATATGGTGACAAATACAGAATATATATCGATAAGTTTAATGAAGTATCGGAAAAAAGACTGTATATATCTGTATTAGATTATTTTCTTCGAGAAAATGATAAGGCGATCTTACTTGATGATTTAATAAGTTTCTTAACAGAAGATTTTAATATATTTTCTGAGCTATTTCTAGAATCGACAATAAAGCAAAATTATAACTCTGTTGATATAAACAAAAATTTTGTAAATAATGAAGAGTACAGGGGAAAAATAGTGGAGTATTTAAAACAGATCGATGTCGGTATAAAAGGTTTAAAGATGTATGAAGAAAGTGTAATAAACCAAAAAACCGGTAAAGGAAAGAAAGAAAAGATATTAAGAACTCTGCATGACATATATGATAATGATGATCATGTGTGTGGTGAAAAGGAATTTGATTTACAGCAGGAATCGTCAGGAACTCTGCGTTTTTTAGCATATATCCAAAGGATAGTTGATATGATAGATAAAGGCGGAGTGTTCGTTGTGGATGAAATGTCATCAAAATTGCATCCTTTATTGACAAAGTTTATCATTGATATTTTTCAAAGCAGTGGAAATACAAAGGCACAGCTGATATTCACGACACATGATATATCATTGCTCAATAAGGAACAATTCAGGAGGGATGAAGTCGTTTTCATTGATAAGAATCAAAGAGGTGAATCGTCTTTGTATGCATTATCTGATTTGAAGGTTCGTGATGATGCAACGTTTAATAAAGATTACCTTCAGGGTAAATATGGCGCTATTCCGATCTTCAACTATGATGGGAAATCAGGAGGTAATTAGAATTGCCAAGAACGATTTTATTAAGCGCCAGAGAGAAAAACACTAAAGATATTAATATAGGGCATATAATTTTGTTCTTTGAAGGCCCGACAGAGACGTATTATTTTGAGCATTTAACCGGGATCATAAAGAAAAATAAGTATAATGATATAGAAGTTGAAATTGCGGATCCGGCGGGCGGTAATTCCATCACAGTGTTAAATTACGCTGATGAGTATTTACTAGATGACAAGAATAACACCAAATATAGTAACTATATAAAGTATCTGATATTTGATTGTGATGATAAGAATGTGAATACTCAGGATATCATCAATAAAGTGATTTCGTCGGAAAACAGTTATGAGATATTGGTTACTAATTGTGCATTTGAGATATGGTTTCTTATGCATTTCGAAATTGTGGATGCTGAACATAATAACAAAATTATTGAAAGGTTAAACAGCAAGCTAGTCCATGGATATAAAAAGGCAAGTAAAGGTATCATAAGTGAAATCGTACATAACGGAAGTGTTAAGTCAGCAATTGAAAATGCAAAACACTTATGTAATAAGTATGAGCATGAAGGAATGAATATCTGCAATTCTATAAAAGAAATGAATCCATATACAAATGTTCACATATTGGTAGAACAGTTATTAGCAGCCCAAGGTTAAGTAGATGATGAAATGAAAAAGAAATATAAGAAACAGATAATAATTATTTATATAGAGCAGATTAAGAATTGAAGTTGCTGTTCAGTCCTTACTTGATTTATTGTTCATAATCATAAATAACCACGTCATTGAAAATGACCGTTCGCCGTCATATTTTGGAGGATACAGTATAGCACCGTATGCAGTTACCGATTATGATGTTGCGCTTGTAATCTATCGTCTTCCGATGTTTAAAAGAATATTCATGCCGTTAAAATGCTCAATTTCACGCATACCTTTTTCCCGGAAGATCTGTTCGATTAAATGATAATTAAAGGTAGGTACGCTTTTGCAGCATATGGCGGAAGTTTCATAGCACTCATAAGCAAAAACGAGCTTAAATATGCCGTTTATAAAGGTATTGCATGATCAGCGAAAGGAAGACTTACTGATTGGCAGTGTAAAGAATGAAAGCTTTGAAGAGTTCACCGGACGCGTTAAAGAGCGAAATTTCGTTTGTTGGAAAGCCCTTGTATATCGGACAGATAAAGCATATCATGCTGAGTAAGGCGCGGAATTTCTGGCAGACGGAAAGCCATAAACCTGAAATATTGCAGATATACTGCCGAGCAAGTTAAGAAGATCGGCAACAAGATCATTATTGAATGTAACTAAAATACACGATCCCATTGCAGGAGTAAAAATATAAAGGATAAATCGAAGAAAAAACGCACGATAAAGACGATTTTGATAAGCACCTGCAGTCTTCTTTTAATAGGGGTCATATGTGTTATCGCTTTTCTTGAAATAACGTATAAGGTCGATCAGACGCTTATATCCAAGAATGAAAACTACAATGTCGTTGAAGTGCAGACAGATTACACAACGCTTGCGAAGGTAGACGATAACGGACACTATCTGGACGACGATTTAAGATCATCTCATTTACCGATTTCCATCTTGATATAAACCATAAAGCAGGAAATGTGACGATAGAGATGCTTATACGGAACATAGTATCGGAAAAACCCGATCTTGTGGTATTCGTGGGAGATAATATAACCTCAGTTTTCAATACCAGGCGGACAAAGCAGCTGGCACAGATAATGGAAGAGTTAGGAGTCTATTGGACGTGCGTTGTTGGAAATCACGAGGGGGACAATATCTTAAGCATATCCAAACAGAAGATTGTCGATATATTTGTCTCTTATCCGCATTGCCTGATAGAAAACGACATCAAGACCACATCAGGCGGTGAAACCGTATCGGGTGTGGGAAATCATGTTATAAACCTGCTTGATGCAAACGGAGATATACGCCAGTCGCTGTATTTTCTTGACTGCGGGGCGAATATGTCTATACAGGACATGACTAAATATGAAGACGAGATCATTGATGTCAAGATCAATAAGTATGACTACATAAAAGAAAGCCAGATAGAATGGTATAAAGAAACAGTCACAGCGATAAACACGCTTGCCTGTAAAACCGTCAGATCCGTTATTTTCGATCATGTGCCTCTTACGGAGTTTGGTACTGCATACGATGATGAGGATGCGCAGATATTATTCGGTACGCGCCTTGAAACCGTCTGCTGTTCCGGACACAACAGCGGGCTTTTCGATGCGATCATTGAGCTTGGTTCTACACAGGCGGTCATTTCAGGACACGATCACATCAATGATTATGCTGTAATATACAAAGGTGTCATTCTTGCGTATAACCAAGCAAGCGGTTACGGCAGTTATAACGTCGTGACCGAAAAGAAATCTGATAAGCTCATTCAGGGTTATTCGATATACACAATTGATAAAGATGGCGGGTTTTTAATGGATTCATATAAGAATGCTGATCTGTATCCCAATGAGCAGGCTGAGGTACTGAAGTTGTATAATTAGGAAAGAGTTCGGGAAAATAATCAGATAGTATTTAGCAAACACTGATCACATCCAAAAAAGGATGTGATTTTTTGTGGATCATCTTATACAACTGTTGTATATGCATTGATTCTGTAGTATATTCAAGACATAATATGGAAAAGCGATTTCTGAAAATTGCAGGCTCAAAAAGCGGTATACATATTGATAGTTCATTTTTTACTCAATAATATGTTTCATGCGTATATATCGAAAAATAAACTGTAATTGAGGTATATCATAAAGCGGGGGGGATCATGTATAGGAATCTGTCAAAAGTATTGGTTATATTTTTAGTTATAGGTTTATTTTTTGCACAGGCAATCCAGCCGGTCTATGCAAAAGATTTCAGTCATGACAAATATCCAGTCTATCCATCAGTATCCAATTTATCAGTGCGTCTTATAGCAGCGCAAAATGTGATACTGGATTTTAATTCAGATTCACCGGGAACATATTATTATCTGGTTTATGAAAATAGCGCTTTTGGGCCTGATACCAATCAACTAATAGCACAGGCAGACGGGATAGCAAAGGGAACGGGCTCTGCAAGCGCGGATCTGAATTCAGTTGCCATAAGCGGATTAACAATGCAGACAGGATATGTGGTATATGTATTAGTAGATAATGCAAGAGATGGTGTGTCTTATATATCAAATATAGGTTCAGTTGCTTTTACTACAAAGAGTTTACAAAATACGGCGCCGAACAGAAAATCAACAGTACCTGCTGTTAGTTCTGTTAATGTCCAGTTGAATACGGATTTCCACCTTAACCTTCTTGACATCTTTGAAGATATAGACTCTGATGGTCTTGTATTCCAAGTATCAGTTAACGGAGCTGCATCAACCGCTGCAGCTGCAAATTATACGTTTGCTTCAGCAAATGTTATCGTATCTAGAGTTGCTCTCCCATCCTGTTGGACGTTCACATTCAAAGCAAATGACCTTTGGAGAGATTCAACAGACACATATACGGTCACAGTCAATTATTACAGAGACTTCCCAGGTGGCACCGGAACTGCTGATGATCCCTATCTTATAACCGAACCAAAGCATCTAGACAGTATAAGATACTTTCAAAATAGGTATTTTGAGTTGGCAGCTGACATAGATCTGGCAGGATATACGAGCAGTAACTGCAGTCTTGATAAAGGGTGGAGCCCCATCTCAGATTTTTACGGCTATATTGATGGAGGTGAAGAACACCACACCATATCAAATTTATATATCAACAGGGGTAATGAGAGTTTAGTAGGGTTATTCGGATCAATATACCGTGGCGCAAAAATCAGCAACATAGGGTTAATAAATGTAAATATATCCGGAGATAAATATGTCGGTGGATTCATTGGAAAAAACGGAATATATGATGCATATAGTCTGGAAATAACCAACTGCTATGTAACCGGGTCAGTTAAAGGAAATAACTATGTCGGAGGTATAGCAGGTTATAACAATGAACGAGGAAATATAACCGGCTGCTATATGACCGGATCAGTTGTGGGAAACACTTATACCGGAGGTATTGCAGGATATAATAAGTCAAAAATATCCAATAGCTTTTCAGCAGCGAATATTACAGGTTATATGAATACCGGCGGTATTGCCGGGGTCAATAATGGAAGGATCTCCAAATGCTATTCTGATAGTTACATTGGAGATAAAAGCAAGATAGGAGGTATTACGGGTCTTAATTCCGGTCAGATCGATAATTGTTATTTTTCAGGCATGATAAAAGGAAGTATGATGCTTGGAGGGATCGTCGGATTTACTAGCAACTCGACAGCTTTTACCGTTACAAACTGTTATTCTACAGGCAGGATTTCAACGGTAAACTACACTGGAGCAATAATAGGATATGGAAGTGCTACAGTAACTGTGACAAGCAGTTACTGGGATCAGGAATATTCTGATGTATTCGCAACATGGAGCGATCTGGGCACTTCTAAGACTACCTTGGAAATGAAGACTGTGGCTACATTCTTAAATTGGGATTTCAATACCGTCTGGAGTATGGATAATACCATTAACGGCGGTTATCCGCACTTAACATGGCAGAATGCTGATGCTCTTAAAAATCACACTGTGACGTTTAAAGACTATGACGGAACCGTATTAAAAACAGAAACAGTCGGACACGGGAAAAGCGCATCAGCTCCTATAGAACCGCAAAGAGAAGGATACATATTCCTGTACTGGGACTTGACATATACTAATATCATTGCTGATATCAGTATCAAGGCTGTATACAGAAAGGCAGGAATGTCAAATCCGTTTTACCCTGGCATCGATGATATCCTTATAGAAGTCAGCGATATCTCATGCTCAGATGCAATGCTTAGCTTCTCATCAGATCTAATAGGCTTATATTACTATATCATTACCCCGGCATCAAACACATTTATAGACATTCTGGAATACAGGCCTTCTGCTGACAGTCTGAATGCCTTACTGGAAATAAACTCTATCAGCTTAACCGATCTTTATGGATCAACTGAATACAGAGCATATATAGTTATCGAAGACTTTGACAGTAGAATTCAATATGTTGCAGAAACCAGCTTCACCACGGAAGATTGTCCGAATACTTTATCTAACAGAAGGTATAGCATATCAGCAACAGGATCTGCTTCTTTGGTGGAAGGTGAGACATATAACTTGGATCTGGACAGTATTTTTGAAGATGCTGACGGTGACCCTCTTATATATTTTGTATTGATAAACAATTTGTCATCAGCAAACGCAAATACGGACTACTCTTATACTCCGGCATCTGCCGGTAATGTGTCACTGGTATTCACTGTATATGACGGGAAGGCGTATTCTACTGACTCATATACTGTAAACATCACAGTTGATCCGAAGATATATGCGGTCGGAAATGGTACGGAATTAGAAGTGTCAGTTGATAAGGAAAACAAAACAGCGATGGTTGAGATAGAAGAAGATGCTGACGAGATATTTAAAGGTGAATTGCACAGAGTGATAACTGTTCCTGATATGCCTGATGTTCGATCTTATTCACTTGGGATACCGGCATCCAGTCTATCTATAAGCGAAGGTACAGGATCGATCACGATGCAGACTGCAGCAGGCGATATAGAAGTACCGGAGGGCATGCTGTCAAATATTGAAGGTACCGAAGGCAAGGAAGCCGAGATAACGATATCAAAAGTTGATAAAAATACTCTCCCTATAATCACGAGACTTATGATAGGCTCCAGACCATTGATAGAGATATCGCTTAAGATCGATAATGAGCAAACCGACTGGAATAATCCTGATGCTCCGGTATTAATAACAATACCATATGAACCTACCGAATTGGAGAGGAAGAACCCGGATTCAATAATCGTGTGGTATATAGACGGTAAAGGCGAACTGACCTGTATCTCTAACGGTAAATATGATCCTGTTAAAGGGGTAGTAACATTCCAGACTACTCATTTCAGTAATTATTCTATAGGATACAACAAGATATATTTTAACGATGTCAGTGAATCTGCACTGTACTATGATGCGATGAATTTTGTAGCATCGAGACAGATCATGGCTCCTACAGGTTACAGACTGTACAGCCCGGAAGCAAAACTCACACGTGCGGAATCTCTTGTAATGCTGATGAAGGCATATAACATAGAACCGGATGTTGATTTAATGGATAACTTCGATGATGCTGGCAGGACCGAATATGCAGGATACTTAGCAGCGGCAAAGAGGCTGAAACTGTCCAGTGGTGTCGGAGATAATAAGTTCGAACCAAATGCTGTTATAACCAACCAGGAGACATTCACATTCCTGTACAACATACTGACGCTTACCGATAAACTGCCTGATGGCGGCATACAGAAGAGCTTAAGCGAGTTCAATGATGGAAATACCGTGGCCCAATGGGCTGGAGAACCTATACAGAGGCTTATTGCTTCGGGCATAGTAAATGGCAGCGACAACTCCATATTGCCTTATAGTAATACTACCAGAGCGGGATTCGCGCAAATGATATACGATCTGCTTAAGATGCAATGATCGAACATGACATTATCTTTTACTAATGTATTTTCCTTCTGCTACACATGAATTCATGATTTATATGCACATACTATATTTTTGAATAACACATATTAAGAAGGGCTGTGCTTATGCACAACCTTTCTTAGGTCTTTTACGATTCTATCGGACATATCATCTCTGATCACAGAAAAGGATACTATTTGATTTCTACCAGCGCATAACCCGCAAATACCTTCTTAGGTATTACAAAGAATAATGTGTTTCCTGTTGATCCATTATGCGTTTCTGTATCCATATTAAAAGGTATATTCAATGCTCTTTTTCTTTCAGGTGAATACAGAGTCACCTTTGTAACAGGCGTATCCATCTTTATGCTTACCTTTATTTCACTCCCAATAGGTTTAGCACCTTCTATAAAATATGGTATAGGCAGCATGTGGTTGACTTTTCCTTCTTTAGATATGGTGTCCTGTACGTTGACTATATGCAGAACATAACCTTTCTTTACTTTGAATAGCGAATGGAACAGATCCTGTCTGCTTTCGACCTTTACTGTTGTGTCATACGCTATAGCATCCAGTAAAGCTTTCCCACCGGTGCTTCTGAGCTTCTCTACTGAATATTCCGGTGCATCCTTAAATTCTTTTTCCAGATCGGAGCTGAAGCGGTGTATGAGGATAGACCAGTGATATTTATCATGACACTGATCGTCTCTAAGGTATGTTATCCTTCCTTCTCCCAATACCTCTGATATCTGACCGAAAGGTACCTTTTTACGTAAAGAGCCATCAGGCTTGTATTTAGCAAAATCCCCTATGGTTATGAGGTGACCGCCGAGCTTCACATATTTTTTGAGTTTCTTAAGAACAGTATCCGAAAGCATTACAGTATGTGCGCATACTATCCTTTTGTGCTTTTCAAACTCTTTATAGCCTGCATTCTCAAACATCATATCCGTAGCTATACCGGACAGGTAAGAAGCCTCAAGCCATCTTGAAAAATCAGCCTGATGGGTCTCGCACCCATCCGAGTAATCCCTTGTGTCAAATGAGAACAGAAAAGCAAGATCCGTGATCTTTACAGGCGCGGTATATGATGATATATGTTTTGTCTCAAAAGCTCTTACTGTTTTCTCGTCTATTTCGACGGTAGCTCCTTCACCTGAACAGTTACTGTACAGCTGTCCCCATGATTTGGAAAGAGCCCATGTAAAATACACTGCATCCTGAGTGCATGGGTAGAACATGGACATGGAAGGCACTTTATTCTTTCTTGCCATGTTGTATCTGTGTAAAGCTTCCAGTGCAAAACTCAGGTATGATTCTTTTATAACGCACCCGGTGCCGTTTTCCTGGAATACGCAGTCCCATATGTCAGAGCATTTCTCAAACGGGCATGCAGTCTTATTGGTATCGATTATCGCAGATATGTAATTTGGCCGGTATGGCTTGTATCCCAGCTTCTCGTAATGCGCTTTGATATAGTACACGAAATCCAGCGTGGATTCATCCTTGAACCGCTTCCATGCCACGAACACAGGATCTTTGAAGTTCCAGTAAAAGTCTTCCCATTTATCCGGCTGAGGTATCTCATAACCTGTCTTTTCACGGAACAGCCTTCTGCAGTGTTCGCATGTGCATGCATTGAATGCCTTCCAGCCCATGCGGTCATTACCGAAATACTGTATGTCATCAGTCATGATGCCATCTATGCCTAAGGCATACAGGGATGCCAGATAATCCGTATATGCTTTTCTGTAATCCGGGTTATTGAAGCACATGCCGTATCCTCTGTAGTTGGTTATTCCCCATTTGCCTGAACGGCCGGATATCTGACGAAATGTTGAGATCATTTTACCGTTAACGGAAAAGTCATTTGTCGCATCTTCTGTCATATGAGGCCAGTCGCTTACCGATGAACCTCTTTTTTCCATCATGCTGTTCATGAAGGTATAGTCCTCTTCGATAAGAGGATTAAATGTCAGGTGGGAACTATGGTGTTCGATATACATTATCCCGTATTTTTTGCATGCTTTTACTATTTTTCCGATACATGCGTTTATCTGATCCCAGTAGCGGTAAAAGCTCCACCGAAAATGCGTGCAGGAAAATCCTATGAGTATGTTTATCCCTT
>JBAYNV010000026.1:0-19763 GCA_041678685.1 Clostridia bacterium | reverse complement strand
CAGTAAAACAGATCAGGATACTTCGTGGCTATCCTGAATGTCTCTTCATTGCTTATAGAATAATCTCCGCCCTCAGGAGATACCCCAGGAAGAAGGACACCTTTTTCTATCTCAAGCTGTTCATATACCTTTCTTATATCCTCCGGTATCGCATATGTCTGATCGGGACGTGCAGGCCGTGTCATGGCCGTTTCACGTTCCAGTTCGGATAAATACATACGTACATGCACATGCATGTCTATTCTTCTGATCGTTATGTCTTTCATGATGCCCATCCTCCTAAAAACTGAAGTCATCAAACATTACCCATGGTGCGGTAAAGAGTGATCTGTTTGTTTTCCTGTTATGACCATGATATATCAATCTGTAAAAGATAGCAATGCGGTCACTGTTCTTCCAGTACCTTCAATGCGTTTCCCCTGCATATCTTTTTATATGCCGTTCTGCTTATCCTGCCATTTCTGACTGCATCGTCAAGATATGCTGAAAGCTTAAGGAATTCATACTGCTTTGGAGCGCAGATATCAGTGGCATAATACAGCCGGTCCTGGAACTCCTCTAAAAATCCATATCCGAATGCTGAATCACGGGTGATCGCATTGTATCCACTGCCTGCGGAAATATCGGCATACAGATTGGGGTATTTTCTCATAAGTTCCGATATACGGCCTCCTGCCGTGACCGGTCCCTTCGGATAACTGCTTCTGATTTCTTCAGAATCGTTACCTGAGATCTCTGACCAGAAAGATGCCGAATGACCTATTATATGCAGATCGGGATAATTTTTAAGAGTATTTTCCAATCCCGGCAATCCAAGATCGTCTTCGATACCATATGGATCGGTTTTCGACGCGATATGTATCGTCATGGGCATTTCGCACTTTTGTGCGTGTCTGAACAGATTCTGCATTCTTGGATCCGAAAAAGGCAGACGCGCGGTCACTTCTCCGATTCCCTTTGCGCCAAGGGATTTATAGTGGTTTATGAAATGACTTAAGTCAGTGACGGGGCTGTTTTTATCAAAACGCGGGTCTATACCCATGAACCAGTAGAAAAAACCACGGTTTGCTCTGACTATCTTCATCGTTTCTTCATTCGTGATAAGGCAATGCATACCCTCCGGAGAAACAAGGGGCATAAGAACCGCCTTATCGACATTTATTTCGCTGAACATGGTACGAAGCTGTTTTGGTGTAGCAAAAGTCTCGCCCGGATAATCAGGTCTTGTCATAAGGTCGTTCGATTCCAAACAGCTATGAACATGCATACAGATTTTTTTCATTAAGTCACCTTCCTACATGAATATTTACAACATTCTTATTATATCCCCTATTTAAGCCTATATGCTATCATGGCTGCTTTTTTTGTAAGCCAGAACTGTGAAATGATCAGTATCAATCCCCCGATCACGGTGATCGCCAGTATCATAAGCGGGGTCACTTCAAACGATAAGCCGAACATGCCTTCCAGATTACCGGCAGTATCCTCAACATCCTTGAAAGCGACCAATGTCGTTCCGATGCATGTTGCAGCCATTCCTATCATTGTAAGCCAGCATGTCTTGTTTATCCTGTACTCAGCTTCTTCCGTACCTGCCTTGAAATGGAACATTTTTCTGCCCTGATACGCTCCTGCCATTATTCCGGCAAAAATATTAAACACAGGGAATCCCATGAAGAAACCCAACAGACCTATCATGTAAAACAGATAAACCAGAATCGTGATCACATACGGTATGACATAAACGTTAGCAAGCCACTTTCGAAGAAACAGCAGGTCGATCAGGATACCCAAAACAAGTCCTGTCAGTGCTCCTGCCCATATAGTATCAGCATGGAACACAAGCACGCTTATCCACCATCCCGCTTCAAACAGACCTATCGGGACGACCGAACCGAACACTAAGGCCATCACAAATCTTTCAGGCTTACTCATCATTGTCTCCTGATCTTACATAAAGATCCTCTTCAAAATCAAACGGAGCACTGCAGTTGGGACATTTCGCGGTATGCACCGATATGATACCGCCGCATTTCTTACATCTCCAGCGTTTATCCTCACGCAGAAGAAATTCCTTTGATCCATGTTCTTTTATATGCATAAGATTATCAGTCATACTCATATGATACCTGGTCCTGTACCTTATATCCAGATCCATGATCCTTTTACACGGGTACTCCCCGCATGAATAACAGAAACCGCTGCTGCCTTCCTTCAGGATCGCTTCACATTTCTTTATAAGACAGTTTCTGCATTGGCTCTGCTTATCGGCAGGAGCGGACATGCAGCCCCCGCACGGTTTGACTTTTCTTTGATAAGCGATGCACAACCTGCAGTTCATGCCGCAGGGGCCGAGAAGTTCATGCTTCATGCCTTCCATATCACCACCTCACACGAATATATTATATACGGTCATCTTGCCAGTAGTATCATTTTCAATAAAAGAACGGTTTTATTGATCATGGATTCATATTCGTCATACTTCATATATGTATGATCTGTACGGAAATCGCAGGAAGACAGATCATACTGTCTGACGATACGTGATATTATCCTGTTCACATCGTTTGATGAGATATATGGAAGATATTTATTATCAAAACCGGTTATCGATTTTATGAGTTCAAAGGGATGATAACCGAAATTCCGGGTGAGAAATGCATTTTCAAGATTGAATGCCTCTGCCCTGTATATCTTTCTCATTTCTCTCAGTTCATCCTCAGTGGCATCAGTATTATTGATCTTTTTTAAAAGCGGTCTTGTATGCTGTTCTATCCATAAAGCATCGGTCACAAGATGGATAAAGTAACCGTACAGGAAAGACTTTTTACCCTTATCCATTTCATTTTGTACATATTCATTATAAAAACGTTCAAAGCGGATCGGCCTGTCCCAGACTTTCGTTTCATCTGTCCAGTGTGTGATATACCTTGCAGGTACATAGAATCTTCTCCCTGTCTCATCATAATGCAGCTCACCGGCATCAGGGGCTATGCTTCCGACATAGTATAACAGCTCATCAGGCTCGAACCCGATCAGGTCTATTACATTCTCCGCTATTCTCAGATGAGTCAGCCAGCCTGCCATTGCTTCACTCCGTTTCTATTTTATTTCCGGGTTATCAAACATTGCTTTCAGGTTTCTGCCGATGCATTCCATAGCTCTTCCATTGTCTATGAACCATAATTTTGCTTTCAGTGGAGACGGATAACTCTGAAGATCGTGATTCGTAAGCATGATCTCTGTTTCCTCATCAAAAAATTCGACTGCTTCCGTTATATTCAAAAACCGTTCTTTATCTGCAGGACATATATCCTGGCATTTCATGCATTCA
The DNA here is from genome assembly GCA_041678685.1 of Clostridia bacterium. GTDB lineage: Bacteria > Bacillota > Clostridia > DUPQ01 > DUPQ01 > DUPQ01. Next base: position 16,429 of record JBAYNV010000026.1, on the reverse strand, counting down.
AATATCCTGTGATGGGCTGTTTTCGGTATCCATTCAGGGAAATCCTGTGTTCCGTATGCGTTTATGTTTGTCAGACACTTCTCATTATCGATCAGAAAATGTTCTCTGTCTATAGCACAGGTAGGACAGTTGCCGATACACATACCGCATGTATCGCATATATCCATATTCTTGATATCACGCCAGATGCAGTCCTTTGAAGGCATATCCGAAACATACCCGCCTATACCGATGAAACTGCCCCAGTCCTTCGCATAAGTGATATTATTCCTTCCGTATTCAGTAAGACCTGCCCTGACGGCAAGACGTTTTAAAGGCAGCCAGTTCGTCTGTAACAGCTGATATCCTGCGTCTTTGAATATCCCACGCAATATGTCATGCTTTTCCGTTTTCGCCACAGAATCATCGTTGATATCGTGTACTGTCTTACCTTTATAATGATAAGTCGCATTTATAAGCCTGCAGGACCAGATGGCTATCACTATCGAGCGCACTTCAAAATCCGCCTGGGGCACATCCAGAATATACCTTTTTTCAACGATCGTTTTCTGGAAGCTGTTCAGTTTGTTGTTAAGCGCAAATTCCTTTATATCCGCTTTTATATCTGACAGACATGAGGCAGGTATAACAGCTATTCTGATGCCGAGTGCATCTGCTTTTCCTATGATATCCATAAAATTCTCCCATTGTGATGAAAATATAGTCCTTTTTATATTGTAAATTGTATATATTATGCATATTTTACTGTAAACATGCCCGTTAAAGCAATATACAAATCATACTATTAATTATTTGCTTTTCTGTCATATTGCATAATTTTTCCCAATGATCACAGTATACTCACCTTGCCATAACATCAGCGATCTATACCTGATATTGTTAACGGAGGTTTTGACATCTGAATGGTAAATAACGACAGCGGACAGAAAAAGCGAATCCCTATATGGGTCATGATATTAGCGGATACTGTACTGATAGGCGTGACGCTGGTTACCTTTGCATATTTTCATCATGTACGTAAAAGTATTCTAGCATCTGAAGGCACAGTGATATCGGGTAATACTGAAACCGCTGAAACAGCCAAAACCACTGAAAACACGGAAACAGTTGAAACGGCTGAAACCGGACAGGCGTCTTCAGACTGGGCGGTCAGATTCGCCTATCACTTCACCGATACGATAGTCACGACAGACAGCTCATACTCAAGCCCGGATATTTCCATTACAGTAAATACCGTCACTCTCGGAAGCGGTAACTCCAAAATCACCTACTATGTAGCGGATGTGTACATAGCTGATATTGAATGCTTTTCAACATATTTTGCAGAAGATACATACGGTACCGGTTACCGCGAGAGCGTGCTTGATATGGACATCGCGTCAGATGCGCTTCTTGCCCTATCAGGCGATTATTACGGCAATTCGAAAAGCTATGAAGACGGAGTAGTCATAAGGAATGGCATACTCTACAGGGCGGCGGAAACCGATTGCGATATATGCGTGCTGTATTATGACGGCACAATGGTGACATATTCGCCTGACGAATTCGATGCGGAAGACGCCATTGCAGACGGAGCATGGCAGGCATGGACGTTCGGTCCCGGACTTCTGGACTCTGACGGTGACATACTCGCTGTTTTCAATACCAGCGACCGGCTTATGAGCGATAATCCCCGAGCCGGAATAGGCTACTATGAACCGGGGCACTACTGCTTTGTGGTCGTAGACGGAAGAGATACAGGCTACTCGACCGGCGTAACGATGCAGGAGTTTGCAGCGATATTCAAAGAATTAGGATGCGTATCGGCGTACAACCTGGATGGAGGCAAATCCGCAGTGATGACATATAATGATCAGGTGGTGAACCAGCCCACTGAAGGCGGACGCACGATAAGCGACTGTCTGATAATAAAGGAGGCAGACTGATGAAAAGGATCATTGAGAGGATGATACTGCATGTCGGTATCATCCTGGCTTTCGTAATAATGGTTTTGCTTGTCCTTGACGGATTCAACCCGACGATGAATTTCATGGATAATGGCATAACCACTGTTTTTTTATGGATTCTTTGTGTTGATGTCGTTATAAATGCTATAATCTTCATTATAAAAGACAGAAGGAAGTAAGAGTATAATGATGAAAAGCAAATCATTCCCCATATTCGAATGGCTGCTGCTTATAATAAAAGGAGCAGTCGTAGGCGCGGGAGCAATTTTACCCGGTATAAGCGGCGGCGTGCTATGTGTCACCTTCGGGATATATGAACCTCTGATGGCACTTCTTGCACACCCATTCAGAAATTTCCGTAAATATTATAAAATGCTCATCCCGTTCGTTATAGGCGTGGGACTCGGATTCCTTGGTCTTGCTAAGCTGGTGGATCTTCTTTTCAATGTTTCGTCAGGTATAGCGATATCGCTTTTCATAGGCCTTATAGCGGGCACGCTGCCTTCTCTTTTCATGGCAGCCGACAAAAACGGACCTAATCAGAAATCATGGATAGGTTTCATTATAAGCCTACTTATTATGTTCACCGTACTGTCTTTCCTTGGCAACGGCTCAGGTATGGATATAGAACCGAATATATGGTGGTGGGTATTCTGCGGGGTCATGTGGGGTTTCAGCCTTGTTATCCCAGGCTTGAGTTCATCTACCATATTGATATTCATGGGTCTGTATGAACCTATGGCTGAAGGGATCGGGGATCTCAACTTTAAAGTACTCATTCCGTTAGGTATAGGTCTTGCTATCACGGTCCTTTTATCTGCACGCCTTGTAAATGCATTCTTTGAAAAATACCATTCTATGGCCTACCATGTCATACTTGGCGTAGTTATAGCATCAACCATACTCATAATCCCTTCCAGGTTTGTGAGCATATGGGATACAGTCATAAGTTTAGTATGCTTCACAGCCGGTTTTCTTGTCTCCTACTTCATGGACAGGATAGGCGATATAAGAAAATCACCCAGCGAAAGCAAGTAAAAGCAGGGATCAGTCATTTACCCAGATATTTCATTACAGCCTGTATGTTTTCATCACAGGATCTGACGCTGGATATGAGATGGATATCATAGCGTTCGTTATCGAACATCCCATGTTTTCTTTCCAGCATAGCGGAAATAGGTGCAGGCAGTATTCCGTCCATGCGTAATCTGAAACGCTCCTTTATAACTTCTATATCTGCTGTGATCAATACCCTTACGGCATCATCCGGAAGGAACGCCAGTTCCGGTCTTTCGGTTATGAGATATACTATTATTTTATCCGATCCGGTATTTTCCTTAAGCATTGAAGCAAAGGCTCTCTTTGCATCACTTTCATTCTTTGCAAAACGTATATAGCCTTTCCCTGTATATACAGTTGCATCCAGTTTTTCTTTCAGGGCATCTGCGATCGTTGATTTCCCAGTACAGCTTTCACCGATTATACCGATTACCATTTGCATTCTCCTTTAAGATTGATCATACAGTCATGATATCACAATGTCAGCTTCCGGTCCTGAGGTAAATCATAATACATGTAATAATATGATAGAAACAGAAAGACTCATTCGGTGTGAGAAGCTGTATATTCCCAGATCAAATCAACAAAAAGGACAGGATAATCCGCGACCTTATGAAAACCGCATGCAAGGGCTGTTTTTGCGGATGCTTCATTCTTTTTCCAGCACTCCCAGTAAACATCAAGATCACGTTTTGCAGCTGATTGTAAAAAACCTTTTGTCATTTCAGATGCGATACCGCGCCTTTGATACTCTTCGCTGACTTCAATGCCTATCGCTACGGAGGATATGCAGGGGTATTCGCTGGTACAAAAACCGCATATCATATTATCTGAAGCATATGTGAATCCTATCCCGCGTTCGCAAAAATCCTTCATATCATCGTAGGTGGCTGTTCCTAAAACCTCACCTGTGATCATGCTGAGGTTTTGGATTTTTGAATCCAGCAGTTCCATATCTATGGGGATTATCCTTTTAAATCCGTCTGCTTTTTTATGTAAAACAGGTTTCTGATGATACAGGCTACGTTCACCGTTATGGACACTATCAAAGAACTCTCGGAAATATCCTGCTACCGTCTCATTTTCATAAAAGACTATCACGATTTCCATTTGCTCCCGCTTTTTCTGAGTAAAAAGCGTTTCTGTCAGTGCTCTGAAAAAATCCTCTGTTACTTCGCCTCCGATAAAGAGATAATGCCCCAACAGCATCGCGCAGCATTCCGGTATATTATCATCATCAACATATATCTGCGCTAACTTCTCGTTTTCGGTCACCGCCTCTATCATGTATTGTAATGGAGTGAACGCAAGTAATTTTCTTGCACGATCATTGAATCTGGCTGTCCTTAACATTCTTACCTCCTCACGCAAACAGACACCAGTTGATGCCGAATTTATCGATAAGCGCAAACATACACGGGCTGTAGGAACACGGTCCCAGAGGAGATACTATCTTTGCACAGTCTTTCAGTACTCCATATGCCTTTTTTACATTCTCTACTTCTGATTTTTCAAAATGAAAACAGAACTGCATATTATTTCCGCATACTATATCATCAGCCGCTTCCGAAACAGCTAATATCTGGCCGAAGGCGTTCAGCTCGGAATGCATGTAACTTCCATCATCGTTCCTGTATTCACATCCGGGTTTCGCGTCAAAAGCCTTGATATATAGACGTACAGCCTCAACGCTTCCCTTAACATACATCTGCATCATAGATCGTTTCATTATCTCCACCCCTTCATAATCACATCAGCAGGTTTTCCATCTGCTTCCTTGATTTTTTATCCAGTATATCAGCTGTCAAAACATCTTTTATAAAGCTTTCTATTTCATCTGTTCGATATTCTTTCCCTATTATCCCCAAAACATTCAGTATATCAAGCAGTATGGATCTTCGCATCGTTTCTTTAACAGCCATAAGATCAATAGTAATAAGTCTGGCAGCTATTATATCATCCAGACAAGGTTTGAAAGATGCGATCTTCGCCAATGACTGGATGCACTGGCGCACAGTCACAGGTTTTTCGTCGTTCAGAATCTGCAGATAATCATCAATAGTATCTGCGATCCTGTTATCTTTATCCCATCTGACATTCTCCGCTATAAGCATAAGTCCGATGCTTCTCTGATACGAATTATCGCTTTTCAATTTTTCCTTAAGGACATCCCAATACGGATAAACATCATCATATGATACGGATCTGTTCTGCAGAAGGAGAAATGCCTGATACCTTATATCATCCTCTTTCAGCGAGAGCCATTCAACCAGCTGTGCGATATCGTTATTGTCTAAAGTCATGGATGCTTCCTGTAAATCGTCTTTACAAATAGATTTTATACTCTCAAATGTAATCAACCTAAATTCCTCCGTTCGGTAAACCGTGTATTATGTTAATATCTGAATCTTTCATATCTTTTCGATATATTATACCAAACTACAGAATAAAACTGAATATATACATAAAACCGGCATATATCTTCTCAGCTGTTAAGGCCTCCCAGAAATTTCTGAGCCAGTCCGGAGAGCATTTCCGGCGACTCCGAAAATCCGTTATCAACCCATAATGAAAGCAGTGAGCAAATTGTCGAGGCGATGAAACCGGTCACATATTTTTCATATTTCAACTCACTGATCGTTGTCAGCTGCCTGAAGTTAAGAAACTTTGTTACATTATCTGAGATCCTCTCATCGATCATGAAGAACAGGCTGTTACCGGATACTAAGGAAAGAAACTCCTTACGCTTCAGCATATATGCGAAAAAATTCTTCAGTTGGTAATGAACATCTTCAGCCTTATAGAAATCCCTGAAGTACAGCTGTATCATGTTATCCAGATAAAGCTTCAGAATATCGTCCTTTGAATCGAAGTTCCTGTAATAGGTCTGCCGTACGATCTGCGCTTCCTGACAAATCTGCGTGATCGTGATCTCCTTATACGGATACTGTTTCATCAAAGCAAGCAGAGCTTCTGTTATCCTGTTACGGGACTCTATGGCCTGTACATTATCATTAACGGCATACATGTTACAAATCCTCCTGTTTGTCTAACCTGTCCTGAAAACCTCTTTTTACATTTCTTTGTCATATAATAGCATACAGGATAACATGTTACAAGTGTATCATGATACAAATGTGACATACCTCAGAAAGGACCGGATACATGAAAGATCATTTTGATGTTATTGTTGTCGGTGCAGGTCCCGGAGGAAGCGCAGCAGCCGCGCTTCTGGCCAAGGAAGGCAGATCAGTACTTCTTGTAGATAAAAACACTTCTGCAGGAGGCCGTATGATGACGATACACGACAAAGAAGGCTTCCACTATGAGCTGTTCCCTATCAACGGCTGCCCTGCAGAGGGAGCTCAGATGGATAATGTCCTTAAAAAGATAGGAAAGGAAAACGCAGTAAAAAGGGTGATCCCAAAGGCTTTAGGCCTGGTCGACATCATGTATATGATGGACTCCAACGGTAAGATATATGCAAATGAAATGGGAGGAATGAACTTAAAAACCCTTCGTTCACTTCGCATCTCTCTTTTTAATCCCCGGCATCTCGCCGGTCTTAACAGGGTAAAGAAAATGTTTGAACTTATTATGAATATGCCGAGGGAAGATATAAAAAAACTTTCCATGACCTCAGCCATGGAATTCGTTGACAGCTATGGTCCTTTCCCTGGGTTGTTCCGGACATACTTGCTTTATCAGTGCGAGGGTGCATTCGAAATGACATGCGAAAAGGTCCCGGCATCTGAGCTCATCCGTTTTACCCAGGAAGCTGCAAAGCAAGGTACAGGACGTTATTATGAATACGGGCTTGGCCGTGTTTTTGAGGTATATGCCGAAACTGTAAAAGAATGCGGCGGTACAGTACTCTTTAATACACGGGTTAAAAATATAAATGTCGAAGAGGGCATCGCAAAAGGGATCACATTACAAAATGGGGAAGTATACAAGGCTGACCTTGTGCTGAGCGATGCAGGTATCCGTCAGACCGTTTTAAATTTAGTCGGAGAAGACAGATTTGAGAGTGCATATGTTGAATGGATAAGATCTTTAGAGCCGAATCTGGCATGCGTCGGTTACAGATGGTTCCTTGACGCACCCGTTCTGAAAAATCCTATGACCGTTGTTTTCCCCGAAGGCGGTTTGGATACTTATGCGGAATTCAAAGCAAAATCACAGGGGACCGGTAAGGCATTCCATAATTATGTCTACTTTGGAACGACATCGCTTTATCCGAACACAGCTCCAAACGGTAAACAGCTCGTGTATGCAGTCATGTCCTGCTACCCTGACGCGAAGTTGGATATCAAACCGCATCTTGATTATATAGAAAGCGTCGTACGTAAGATCCAGCCGGATCTTTTTGATCACATATACCGCACGGAACTTATGACGCCGGCTCAGAGCGCGGCAGTAGGTACAGATTTGATGAGTCCCGATAATGGAGGTGAAGCCTATGGAGTAGCAAACTCTATCGGCCAATCTGAAGATCAGCGGCCCAGTCCTGTATCCCCGATACATAATCTGTATTATGTGGGAAACGATGCGGGAGGTTTTGGAATGGGAACAAACCAGGCTGTGGACTCAGCGGTAAATATCGTAAATATGATCTTAGGTAATAAATAGAACCATGGAGGTTCAGAATATGAAAAAAGTTAAATATGATGTTGATAACCTGAAAAGCTTCGACACTGAATGGGGTGTACATAGAAGCTGTAAGGAATGGTGGTATGCGACAGGTACGCTGAACGATGACGATGGGAATCTGTATTCATATCAGTTCACTTTACTGCATCTGAACTTCGGGGTCATCACGCCAAAAGTCATTATGACAGCGTTTACCGACATGCAAAGCGGACAACATCATTATTCACAGAAGACCCAGCTGCTGTCAAAGAACATTACGATAAACGATAAACGTGTAGCCTATGAAGGTATTGCTTCAGTGGAAAAGAAAGAAGATCATATGCAGGTCGAACTGTCACATAAGGATTTCGGGCTCAGTTTAAAAGCACGATACGGAAAAGGCGCTTTCTGGCATTGTGATGACGGTAAACTCCAGATGGCGCTTCCAGGTAAAAAGGAAACAACGTTTTACTACTCTTATACGAATATGCCGACTGAGGGAGAACTCACGCTCAACGGGAAAACGATCCATGTTCAGGGAAAAACGTGGTTCGACAGACAGGGCGGGACCTATTCGCTTGCGAAAAAAGAAACAAACTGGGAATGGTTTTCGTTAAGATTTTATGATGACGAAGAGATGATGCTTTTTACATTTCCTCAAAGCAATTACCAGGACGGAACATATATATCAGCGGACAGGCAGCGTAAAAGACTTAATGAGTATGATATAAGAACGACAAAGATCATTGAGAAGTTGGGTATGAAATGGTCATCAGGCTGGTCACTCCATGTACCTCGAATAAAAGATGAATACTACACGATCACGCCTATTGTTGAAGGAAATATGAACTTTGCCTATTTTGAAGAATTATGCTGGATAAAAAACATGAATGAAACGGTTGTCGGACTGTGTTTTGTTGAACTGTTAGCCGGCGTAATGAATGATCAGAAAAGCCAGAATATATCTGATCTGTTTAAAAGCATGGAATATTGATTGGCCACCGTATAATGTAATAATGCAAGAAACTAATCGTTTTTCAGAGTACGTATCACTTTGCAGGGATTGCCGACAGCCAGACTGTTGGCAGGAATATCTTTTGTAACGACACTGCCTGCACCTATCACACTGTTTGCACCGATAGTTACGCCCGGTAATATGATCGCTCCGGTACAGATCCAGACATTGTCACCGATATTTACCGGGTGAGTATATTCCAAACCTGCCATGCGCTGTTTTACTTCCATCGCATGTTCTTCTGTTATTATGCAGACATTCGGAGCAATGAACACATTGTTCCCAATTGTGATTTTGCCGCTGTCCATAAGCTTGCCGTTGATATTAAGAAAGAAATTATCGCCTACTGTTGTATTATATCCATATGTACAAAAAAGCGGCTGCTCCACAACGCAGTTATCTCCGGTCTTGCCTAACAACCCGCGTATAGCAGTCTTCCTCGCATCGCGGTCAAGCGGGTTCAGTTTGTTGTAATCATACAGCTTTTTAATAGTGATATCACGGTCAGATACAAGCTCAGGATCACCGGGCTGATATAATATGCCTGCATACGATTTTTCTTTTTCCGTCATAACTATTTCTCCTCATATAATTTAAATCGATCCGTACACATTATATTATAAATTACCTGATTTTCAACATTAGCGTGGTCATGATGTTCAATCGCGTTTACCATAAAAAAGAAGCCGATCTGTACCGGCTTCTTCATTAATAAATTAGCAATGCATTTTCTATTTTTTGCTATTAGTTATCGTCCTGTGCATATCGGTAAAAAATTCACTATATCTCAATGATTCCGGTATTTTTATCATTCCGTAGTAAAGTGAAAGCGGTAACTCTCTTCCCTCAAACATTATTGTCCGTCCGTTTTTTGAAAGCACCTTTTCTGCTAGTACCTTCACTGTATCCAGATCATAAAGACCGCTTATCAATGCGAATTCATCGCCACCTATGCGCATGACCATCATATCGTCTGTTGCTGCCTTATCGATACGTAAAGCCTCTTCAAGGATCGCCAGGTCTCCCGCCTTACGTGATATGTTGTTGAATGCTGTCAGATTCTGCACATCAAAACATAATACGTAACTGCCCGTTTTCTCGCGAAGATAGTCGTATGCCTCACTCATATCCACTTTTTTTCTTGCCATATAGATTTCCTCACCTTCTTTGTATTCATAATTTATTTTTGGGAATATACCTGTAAATTTCCATTTGTCTTTAAATTCGGAAGGATTCACATTCCATACCCGTTTAAATGTTCTTTAAAAAACTTCAGCCGAATTGAACTGATATTTCATCGCTATATCTGTGATACTTATATCGGATCTGACAATATCTTTTGCGGCTTGTGTCATTCTGCGTTTCGTAATATATTCCTTTATACTCAGATGTAGTGCGTAACGGAACATTTTTTCAAGCATGGATAGAGAACAATAACAATGCCCGGCAATATCACTGCGAGTGATCGGTTCGCATAAATTTTGCTCGATATAGCTTATTGACTCAGTCAGAATCATAAAATTCTTCATTGCTTCCTCCGTTTACAACCAATAATATCATTGTGGTTTTATTATATATGACTTGTCATGCATCTCTTGACGATTTGAGCATGATTTACTAAAGGTCACAAAGTTACATCGGATTCTGTAACATTATCAGCTTTTCTTTTTGAATGCCAGCAGCGTTTTCATTTTTTTGTTTCTTGCACCCGGTAGTAACTCAACGAAACAATAACCGACACACTTACCCTGTTTATTAATGATTTCAGCTAAAAGCTCAAAGAAGAATACATTGAATTGGCCGTCTGTTACTGGTCTGACCAGATACTCCTCTTCTTTTATATTGTTTAGCTTTACCTTCCAACCGAAGGAGAATTTGTATTTCGTGTCCGGTTCAGTGACGAAATCCAAGGGTTCTATATAATAGTCATTCAACCTTTGATATTCGCCATTTTCCCGTATATAGGTTCCATCGGTATAATTAGTTTGAGGGAAAGAAAACAGCATAACCTCTTCATTGTCGAAAAACCTGAACGAAAACCATTCCCAATTCGTCAAGGGATTGGTTAACTGATAAGTACCGCCCTGTCTGTCAAACCATGCCTTGCCTTTGACCATGTGCTCTATTCCGTTTAGGACTAAAATACCGTCTGCGGATAAATTGGTAAACGAATAATAGTAGGTTATCTGCCTGGGGTCATCAGTAATTCCCATCTGCAGTTTTCCGTCCTCGCAATGCCAGACAGGAGCTTTTTTCGCATGCATGATCAGGTTTAAGTCATATTCTTTTGCTTTTATGGACATTTCCATATTACCTAAAACACTTTTTTCATTAGGAGCATATTTGATACCTGCCTGATCCTTGAAAGCAGTTTCATTCAGAGTGCTTATAATGTTTTTAATTCTGAAAGCCTGCTGCTGGCTGTAATAATGCTTTTGAGCTTTTATGTCAGTTACCGAGGTCAGCAGCATATGAAATCTGATGCCTGCTATCTTGATTTTAGCAAGTGTAAACTGAAAGGAGAATAAATGCTTCTCTTCGTCTTCCAGATAACCTGTTGCATACCACCATTCGCTTTACCTGTTTTATTAAACTGTGTAAATCCCTTCCTACGGTTCTATAAAAAGTCCGATAATAAAAAAATCCGAATTTGTAATCCAGGATCACAAAGTTCGGATTATTGTGTGGCAAGCCCCTGTTTATATAATAACAGATACTTTACAGCAGTCACCGTTCATTAAAGTGCTTTCAACAGTTATCTGTTTACTATCGATTTTGCTGAGTTCAGTTATCATGGCGATCATAGGATCTAGACACCAGCCGTTACATGGATTCGCTCCACCCATTTTTTTTGATAATGCACAGAGCTTGCACGAAGTTGCTGTGGCAACATAACCTTTTTCAGTTTTTTCTACTGACCAGTTAGCGCATCCATAGATTTCTGAAAGCTTATAGAATACATCTTCGATGCTATGAATACCCAGCTGCTGATTAAGATAAGGCGCAGTAAGAGCCTGCCTCTCTTTCCGTCTTTCCACGATTATCTCCAGAGCCTTCATTTTCTCATAAGTGTTAACAATTTCCGCGACGGATGCCGCATATGTATTTTGCAGCATTGTGAGTCTTTTTTCGATTTCCATTTGCATTTCTCCTTATCAGTATATTTTATTAACGTTCGTTAGATTATATTTAAATATATGCGGCACTCTATGTGCCGTCATAGATGCTTATATGCAGTTTTGCAGGATAATGGCTATCTCTTCCGTGATTTCATCCTCAGGCAGATACCGGTTTCTAACGACAATGTTCTCAATCATCGTCTCGAGTAAATGCACTAACGTTCTTACTACCGCTTCTTCATTATCAACATTTTTGATATAGGGTTTCAAAATCTCGCGGTGTCTTGGCAGTATACTCTTTTCCCATGCATCCATATGATTCATCAGTTCCTCATCGCCGTCAAACAACAGGTAAACCTTTATGCCAAGTCTATATACTTGTTTATCGTAGTTGCTCAATGAGTTCAGGTCGTAAATGAATTTCGTGTAGAATTTAACAATATTATCGATTTTCAGCTGTGATGCCTGCTTTTTTATTACGTTAAAAAATTCCTTCTTAATGATCTCATCGAACAGTTCTTTTTTATTGTTGTAGTAATAATAAATCATAGGTAAGGAGCAGTTCACATCCTTAGCGATATTACGTATCGTTGTCCCGTAATAACCGTTTTTGTTGAAATGCTCAACTGCAACTTCCTTTATACGCGCCCGTAGATCCTTTTCTGTCATAAGATGCCTCCTTTACCTAACGTTCGTTAGAATTGTACCATACTAAATTCCGCTTATCAATAGTTTTGATAAATATTGCGGATTTCAGTTTCGTTAACACAGATATAAATCGTCAGCGAGGATACGAAGGATACTGGTTCCTCCGTAAGACAGGCGCAGTCAGTCTTTGGACCTGCTTATTGCAGAACACCATCGATCTTCTGCTTAATATCCTGAACCGTTGCTTCAAAATTCCGTATATCACACATGATCTGATTCTGGCTCTCTACGTTGGCATCGACGATTTCCTCTGACCTTTCCGCTAAATTCTTGATTTCGTTTGCAACGACGGAAAACGCCTTCCCTGCTTCTCCCGCCCGAGCTGATTCGATGCTTGCATTCAACGAAATAATCTTTGTCTGTAACGATATTTTATTAAGATTAGATGAGGATGCTTTTATCGTTTCAAGGTTTGCATCAATTTGTGCAACACGCGTCTTAAGTGACTGGAACATGGTATCAAACTCTTCCTTGCCGCTGACAAGCTTTTGACGTGAATAATTAATACAGTTACGCATGTCATTATTACCAATAGCAATTGCATTGGCAAACTTGTGACAGCCGCCGTATCCGCAGGAAAAGCAGTTTATGTTACGGCTCTCAGGAGTCGTTTTACCAAGCTGTAAAAAGATATTTTCAATCTCCTGTTCAGAAGCATTCTGAACTTGCTTGCTGCAATCTGTGTAATCCCGCAAGAAATCCTTCAGGGAGAACATTTTGTCAAATGCAGCAAATGACATCGAATCCTGTGCGTCCGGCTTCTCTTTCATAAATCTGGATTTCTACAGGTTCGTTCTATAATCTATATCGTCCACTTGGGCATCGTGGTTTGTGCCGGTCCCTACGTTGCAGCCGTTTGAGCAATTCAAGACATCTATCAGGAGAGGTGTCTGCTTCCTCCCATGCACTCGTTTTTCATATTGTTCCAGATACTCTATGGCCTCTTGAATACCTTCCACTTGCTTGACCCAGGACGTTCCGCCTGTATAGTACTCCACGTTTTCACGAAGACCCCCCGGGCGGCTGAAAGTGAATCCCAGGTCACACGGTTTGTCATCAAATTCATCCGATGGATAGTTTATGAGATTTATACGGTTATCCTGCATATACTTTTTAAGCTTTGATATTGTCACGTTGTACTTGACATACCCGAAAGTATTCGGGTCAGTGAATTCAACCTTCTTACCGATGCAGGGTGATAAAAACGCCAGGTTGTCACTGATATGCTTATATTTTCTTAAGTAGATCGCTGCACACATGGCCGGGCTTTGTATCGGCGCTAAATATGGGATAAGGCTGGTTTTATGTTTTTGAATATATGAAACGATAACCGGACAGGGCTGCGCGATCATGGTGGATATCCCTTTCTCTTTGATCGCTTTCAAATATGCCCAGGTCGTAATATCGGCACCAAAGGAGACATCGTAAATCAGGTGAACACCGGATTTACGTAAAAAGCCGAGCAATCTTTTATAATCGGGAAAATTCGTCCGGGCTGCGGGAGCCACGATAACGCTGATTTTATCGCCGCTCTTCAGACGGGAGAAAAATAAGTCTGTATCATCCACATAATCGCGTGCGCCATGATCACAAACCTGATTACACGAACCACACTGGATACAACGATCCTCATCAATAAATATTTTGTTATGCTCGTTTACGTACCGGGCGCTATTGGCATTTACGGGACAGGCAAAGATGCATTTATTGCATCCCCTGCATAGTTTTTCATCTGTAGTAATTATATCTGATAGCATTCCGCTTCCTCCTGAGTAAGTCTATATCCTTATATACTTCGGTGATTTTTACTGATAAGTTGAGCATAACTTTAAACGTTTTTGAAATAATGCTCTACGATAACAATTTTTTGTATTATAGACTCATGATATAATTGATTTATCTATTATTCATATTAGTTTGGGAGGTTGCTTATGTCAAAAGCAATGGAAATAGTTGATAACACGCCAGAGTTATTGGAAACAGTATTGCTTACTTTTAACACCGATAGTGAAAAGGAACTTGCCCGTAAAATCGTCAGGTTATTCCTGGATAACGGGTTTCCTGTTAAAGTAAAACAATATTACCAGGCATGTATGCAAGGCACTTATCGCATACTGTGTTTAATAAAAAAAGGTACTGAAGCTGTAATAATCAATAACAAAGGCATGGGGCGGGATGGCGTGAGCTTTCAAGTCCGTTTTGATGATAGAAGTATCTTTGAAAAGCTGGACAGCTTAAGTGAAAATGTAAGGAACCAAATAATTAATGCTGCTAATTGCGGTTATTGTTCTACAAAATGTGACAATAAAAAATACATCTTTACCTATCAAGGTCAGAAATATGTGAAGTGCCGTTTCCTTTGCAACAATTTCACTTTCCAGAATTTAAACACAGAAGAAAATAACGATTTACTTGATATAGTCAACAATGAAATCAAGTTTGCTATTAACCCAGCCAAATAAGCATACCGCTTAGGAAACAAATAATCCGAACCCATCTCCAAAGGAGAAAAAGTTCGGATCATTCCGTGCGGTATGAGTGTTTATAAGAATAAACACAGAACATAAATAAATAAAGTTTTCGGCATCAGGTAAATGAGTTTTGTTTAATTAATAATATAAAGCAATTGGATGTACGATAAATATTTTTTCCTTACCATTAAACAAAGAAAGCATTATCTTATTAACAGTATCGTACACCTGAGCAAAATCGTTTGAGTGTTTCTTTTCTTCTTTACTATCAATAATATTGGTAACATAACCAAAAACTGATATGTTTCCGCCGTACTTAAAAGCAATAATATCCGGATCATCTCTCAGATATTTATCGGTCAAAGGTATGAGTAAGTTGTCAGTCATTATGAACCTATTGTAAGGAAGCGTATTACATATGGTCTCAATTGTTTTTACCATTTCTCTCCGTTCTAGCTCAGCGCTTTTTGTTACGTTTTCAAGCTCCCTAATTTTTATTTTCATAACTTCCGATATTGACTGTCCTTTGGGAACACTCTGCCGTAATATTATTAACTGCTCCTCAACCTGCTTCTTTGTTTGCTCGTAAGCAAATTTCATAGCTCCATTATCAGCAAACAATGCTTGAAAATAGTTGAAATCAAGGAAGGTCGGAGTTTCATTTATCAACACAACATCGCCAATAAGCGGATTGTCATTATTGATCATGCCATTGGTATCTAAATGCTCAAGTATCCTGTCAAAAGCATAGTCATGTAGTACTTTTTCTTGAATGCTTCTTACCATCTGAGTTGCTACCTCAGTATTTGAATTGCTGTCTTTCACATCTCCTTGTAATGCCACCCCGATACCCAATACTTTCGCGCTAAGATCACCAGTTATATTGTATTGATTTTCCTGCGTTTTAGATACACTTTTTTCTTGTGCTTTTCCTGACTCATTTCTTAATGATAGCCCTTGTTCAATTTGAGCTAAGAAAGAGTTTATAGAATCCTGGTTATAATATAAAAACTGTCGCATTAACTTCCCTCTAATCTCCAAAATATGACATCTATTATATTATATAAGTTTCCTAAATAAAACAAGCCGAAATATAATCGGCTTAATTTTGCTCTTATGAAAACATAAGAGTTATTGTTTTGGTGCGGATGACAGGACTTGAACCTGCACACTTGCGTATTAGCTCCTAAGACTAACGCGTCTGCCAATTTCGCCACATCCGCAGCATTAAAGAGTATAATTTATCGAAGTTGGTTTGTCAATTCTGTTCATCGACCGTTATATAATCTCTGATCTTTTCGAACTTTGATGTCTTGATCCCGGGCACATCCATTATCGCTTCTATCGATAGATACGGTCCGTTTGTCTGCCTGTACTCTATGATCCTTTTTGCTGTTACCTCCCCTATGCCGGGAAGCATGCAGAGACCTTCAAGAGTAGCTGTATTTATATTGATCTTGTCTTCGAAAAGCATGATCT
>JBAYNV010000025.1:0-20008 GCA_041678685.1 Clostridia bacterium | reverse complement strand
TTCTTAAAAACGGAGGCATGTTCATTACCCAGCAGGTCGCAGGGGATAATGATATGATGCTGTCCCAAAGACTTATACCGGGTTTTCGATCAGCATTTCCGACGCATGATCTTTTGCATCAGAAAAAAGCATTCGAAGATCATGGCCTTATAGTTATCTATAGTGATGAAGCTTTGATCCCGTCATGCTTTTATGATGTCGGAGCGGTAGTATATTACGCTAAAGCCATACCATGGGAATTTCCCGGTTTTTCAGTTGAAAAGTGCTACTCAGGTCTTTTGGATCTTCATTCGGATATTTTGAAATATGGATATATATCGAGCAATGAAAGCAGGTTTATAATAGAAACAGTCAATTACAAGGAGGATCGGATATGATAGTAGGCAATATCGACGGGACAAGCATGATAGACATCGCAGATGAAAGATTCAAGATGGTATTTGATAAGATGCGGGAGCTTACAGCTAAAAGCGAACTCGGGAAAACGGAAATGCAGGGTGATGACGTATATTATACTGTCATGGAAATCGACTCCGCTCCTTTGAGCGAGAAAAAATACGAAGCGCATAAGAGATATATCGACGTGCATTATGTTATAAAAGGCGAGGAAGCCATTGGCATGGAGAGCACAAGGGAACTGGGGATGCTCAAACCGTATTCAGCGGAAAAAGACTGCATGCTGTACAGGGATGGAGATTCCATGAGCACAGTCATATTGAAAGAAGGGGATTTCTGCGTTCTTTATCCCGGTGAAGCCCATAAACCGGGCGGATACGTAAGCGAATTCAAAAAGATCAAAAAGGCGGTATTTAAAATAAAGGTTTAAAGCGGTTTTGTAGAATTACTGTATTGCCTTGATATAAAAAACTGATATAATAAACGAAAATGATATACATTAACTGTAGGACGGTAGGAAAAAATGACTATAACAGAGATACTTGAGAAAAACGCCAAACTATATCCGAACGATGTCAGCCTAGTTGAAATAAATCCCGAACTCCAGGAGAAAAGGGAAGTGACATGGAAGGAATATGAGCTGATAGAAACAAATCCCCAGGATCATTACAGAAAAGAAATGACATGGAAGGAATTCGACAGGAAAGCGAACAGATTCGCGAATTTTCTGTTGTCCAGGAATATAAAAAAGGGCGATAAAGTAGCGATACTGCTTATGAACTGTATAGAATGGCTGCCAGTCTACTTCGGTATATTGAAAAGCGGCGCACTGGCTGTCCCTTTGAATTTCAGGTATACGGCAGAAGAGATCAAGTACTGCTTAAAACTGTCGGAAGCAAATGCCCTGATATTCGGTTTCGAATTTATTGGGCGAATAGAAAGCATTTGCAGCCAGATCGACAGTATACGCCCGCTGTTGTATTTGGGAACAGGATGTCCTTCATTTGCAGAGAGCTATGAAAAGATGTCATCATACTGTTCGTCATCAGCACCTGCTGTCAGATTAACTGATGATGATAATGCAGCTCTGTATTTTTCATCTGGCACTACGGGATTTCCAAAAGCGATATTACATACGCATGCGAGCCTGTATTCAGCATGCATAACCGAAAATGAAGCGCATCACCAGACGAAGGATGATGTGTTCCTGTGTATTCCTCCTCTTTATCATACCGGAGCAAAAATGCACTGGTTCGGGAGTTTCCTTGTCGGAGGGAAAGCGGTGCTGCTTCGCGGAGTAAAACCTAAATGGATATTAAAAGCCGTTTCCGAAGAACGGGTGACTATAGTATGGCTTCTTGTACCGTGGGCGCAGGACATACTTGATGCGATAGAAAGGGAAGACATCGATCTTGAAGATTACAGGCTCGGTCAGTGGAGGCTCATGCATATAGGGGCACAGCCTGTTCCTCCAAGTCTCATCCGCCGCTGGCTGAAGTATTTCCCAAATCACGAATATGATACGAACTACGGTCTTTCCGAATCGGCAGGACCGGGCTGCGTTCATCTTGGAATAGGCAATATTGATAAAGTCGGAGCCATAGGCAAGCCCGGATATGACTGGTCCATAAAAGTCGTTACCGTAAAGGGCAAGGATGTCGCGCAGGGGGAAGTAGGGGAGCTTTGCGTTAAGGGCCCCGGCGTGATGAAGTGCTACTATAATGACGAAAAAGCAACTGCTGAAGCTATAAAGAACGGATGGCTGTATACCGGAGACATGGCACGTGTCGATGAGGACGGATTCATATATCTTGTCGACAGAAAGAAGGACGTCATCATAACCGGAGGCGAAAACCTTTATCCTGTTCAGATAGAAGACTTCCTAAGAGGGTGCGACCTTATAAAAGACGTAGCTGTAATAGGGCTTCCCGATCAGAGAGTGGGAGAGATAGCTGCTGCCATAATAGAGGTGAAAAAAGGCGTGACATGCACGGAAGAGCAGATAATGCAGTTCTGTGAAGGACTGCCCAGATACAAGAGACCGCGAAAGATAATATTTGATAACGTGCCAAGAAATCCTACCGGGAAAATAGAAAAACCGAAAATAAGGGATAAATACTGTAAAGTGAATCTGGTTGAAGCGCAGATGAGCAACTGATGAATATAAAGGAAAAACCAGACAGCTATTATGTATACAAAGAAATAGATCTGGTGAAAGACAGGAGGCTTCTTGTCTTCGTGAATATAATGTCAGTTGCCATAGCGGTTCTGATGGGAGCTATAGGATTGATAATATGGATTGATCATGTTACTGCAGATGCAGCATTAGAAGGAATATTGAGCTATAAATGGATATTTTCCTTTGCCGGTATGATAGCATATGTGTTTCTTCATGAATTCACTCATGGCATATTCATGAAGCATTACAGCGGGATAAAACCTGTATATGGTTTCAGGGCGGTTTTCGCATATGCCGGATCAGATGCTCTTTTCAGTAAAAAACAGTATACGGTCATCGCTCTTTCACCTGTCGTTATATTAGGACTGATAATTGCCGTGTTGAATTTTGTGCTGTCATCTGAATGGTTCTGGGCGATATGGATAATACAGATGGTAAACGTTTCCGGTGCGGCGGGAGATATATATGTGATGGATATGATATCAAAGATGCCGCCTGGAATATTGGTCAAGGATACGGGAACTGCGATGACTTTCTATGTCAGCAAGGAAACAGTAGCGGAATTTTGATATATATTGCTGATGAATATACAAAAATGCTGAAACTTACTGTATAATTATCATGTGATTAAGTAAAATCAGTTGATTGAAGGATAAACAATGTTTAGTAATATAAACTGGCTTGAACAAATAAAGTACTTTAGTCTGGAGTTATCCAGTCCGCTGTCAGTGATCTCAGTGATACTGGATGTCGCCATAGTTTCGTTTCTGGTATACAGACTCATGATATTTGTTAAAGAGATCCGTGCATGGAGCCTCCTGAAAGGCGTGCTTGTGATCGTACTTGTCGCCCTCTCAAGCAGTTTGCTTGGTCTGCAGGTCATGACCTACCTTTTCAACAATATCATAACTTTTGCAGCGTTGTCTTTAGTCGTTCTCTTCCAGCCTGAGATAAGGAAAGTGCTTGAGAGGCTCGGGACAAGCGAATTCACGCACTTTTTCAATAACAGCACCTCCGATGATGTCATAAAGACCACTGCAATGGTGGAAGAAATAGTGAAAGCATGTCAGAAGATGTCCGGATCCTATACAGGAGCATTAATAGTGATCGAAAAAGAAACAAGGATCGGTGAATTCATCAATACCGGGGTACAGATGAATGCAGATGTGAGCAGCGAACTGCTGGAAAACATTTTCGTTCCAAAGACCCCTCTCCATGACGGAGCGGTAATAATACGTAAAGATAAAATAATCGCAGCTTCATGCCTTCTGCCTCTGACGGATAATCCGAACCTGAGCACGGAACTCGGAATGAGGCACAGAGGCGGATTAGGGATAACTGAAGTATCTGACTGCTTGGCTGTAATAGTATCTGAAGAAAGCGGAAAGATATCATATGCTTCAAATGGAGGATTAGTCAGGAACCTGAACAGTGATTCATTGCGTAAAGCGCTTCTTATGAATCTCATAAAGGAACGCAGAGACAAAAATAAATCGGTAAATATAATGAAGAAGGAAAAGAAAAATGTGGGAAAAGATTAAGCACAACTTATTCTTTAAAATATTATCTGTTTTGATAGCCATTCTGGCATGGTTTACGGTATCCGTAAATAATAACCCTGTGGAATCTCGCACGATAACAGTACCTATTCAGGTAATAAACGAGAAATCCCTTATAGATAAAAACCTTGAGATAGTCGATGATTATGTGGATTATATCGAAATAGATGTAAAAGGGGCCTCAACTGAGATCAGTCAGGTAACGGTTTCGGATTTCACCGCATTTCTTGATCTTTCAAGGGTAACACGTGAAGGTGAAACTGTTATTGCCATAAGTGATATCGCATATAAAGGCAGCAGTAAGATCACATTCACTTATGATGATGACGCTGCAAAGATACATATCGAAGCAGAACAGCTTGTGTCAGCGCAATTTCCTGTCACAGTGGAATTTACAGGTGAGCTGCCTTCAGGATACAGCGTGGTATCGTACACGGTGACTCCAAGTATACAGTCGATAAACAATGTATCATCGACGATAGAAAATGTAGGAAAAATTGCCGTGAAGATCGATCTGAATGATGTACAACAATCTTTCACTTTAAGGAAAACATGTGTTATTTATGATAAAAGCGATAATGTCATAAATGAATTCAGTAACCTCATCACCGTCGATGTCGGTCTTGTTATAGGGAAAACCGTCGATGTAACGGAAGTGTTAACAGGATCTGACAACATCGGGGACGATCATATATTTATAAGCAGCACTCTGGATGTATCTAAAATGATAATTGTCGGTGAATATGATGTAATAAAGGATATCGATGCTATATATACCCAGCCGTTCGATATATCAGGCAGAACAGAGAGTTTTATTTCAGAGGCCATATTGAATGTTGCATCGAATATAACCGTATACTATGAAGACAATATCCTTAATACCGGCAATACTGTTAAGTTATCAGTCACGATAGAAAAGCTGACAACAAAAGTATTTGAATATGCAATAAATGAGCTGACCATAAGGAATAAGAGTGTGTCTCATGGATATACATTGAACAATGACATGTTCACAGTCACCCTTAAAGGAAGAGCGCAGTCTCTTGCACTCATAACAAAAAGTTCGCTGACTCCCTATATCGATGTCATCAACATCAATGACGGAAGCTATAATCTGAAGGTAAAAGTACTATCCATGGGAGGCAGTATCACCCTGATCGATTCTTCATCAGTAAACGTATATGTCGAAACGGTCACAGTCCTTACGATACCTTCTGAAAAAATAGTATTTACGAACACGAGCAGCGGATATATGTATACAACGCAGGTAGCTTCATTTAATATCAAAGTAATAGGGCTTGGCGATGCTATAGCACAGGCTGATATCAACAGGATGCAGTTTTATGTGTCTGTTCAGGATATGGGCCCGGGTATGTATCTTCTTGACCTGGTATTAAAGGATGGCAGCCTGCCGGCCGGGGTCAGGATATTTGAAGACAGCCAGATCGCTGTAAAAATAAGTAATTAAATGAAAAAGTTTATAATAAGCGATATTGTTATTCCTGTAAGAGAAGCATATGGGTGCGATATTGAAAGCATAGTAATGAAAAAGTGTGCAGGCATGCTGCATACCAAAGATTTCGTTTTATGTAATTTCGACAGAAGATCCATAGATGCAAGACATAAAAATCAGATCAGGTATGTGGTCTCAGCTGTATTTGAAGCTGAAGATGATCTTGTGATAAAAAATAACCTTACAGAATTTGTACCATATGAATATGGAAAGTTAAAAACCGGCAGCGAAAAGATCAAAAGACCCGTCATAACAGGATCCGGCCCCTGCGGACTGTATTGCGCGTATCTTCTTTCCCTATATGGATTTGATCCTATCATAATAGAACGCGGGAAACCGGTCGAAGAAAGAGAAAAGGATACACAGAGGTTTTTTGATACGGGCGAACTGGATCCTGATTCCAACATTCAGTTCGGTGAAGGAGGGGCCGGTACATTTTCTGACGGAAAACTGATGACAAGGATACACGATCCCAGATGTGGTTTTGTTCTTTCGACCATGAAGGAAATGGGTGCTGATGATTCCGTACTGTATGAGGCAAAACCTCATGTAGGAACGGATGTGATCCGTAAGATCATGGTCAATATGAGGGAAAAGATCAAAAGCAACGGCGGGACATTCATGTACGGATCGAAGCTGACGGATATATTTTTTACAGACAGTGCACAGGGGAAAAAAGTCACAGCGATAGAAATAAACGGAAACAACGTGATAGATACCGATATACTGGTCCTGGCGATCGGACACAGCGCAAGAGATACATACAAGATGCTTTTCGACAGAGGAGTGGAAATGGAACAGAAAGCATTCTCCGTAGGATTCAGAATCGAGCATCTTCAGGAAGATATCAATGAATGCAGATACGGAAAAGAAGCTAAATATTTAGATGAAAATGCGGATTATCAGCTTTATGAGACGATAGAAGACAGAAGCGTTTATACTTTCTGCATGTGCCCGGGAGGATATGTCATTAATGCATCGTCAGAAAGCGGCTGCCTCACAACAAACGGTATGAGCCTAAAAGCGCGAGACGGATGTAATGCGAATTCGGCATGGGTCATTTCGGTGGATCCTAAGGATTTCCCCGCATCAGACCCTTTAGCGGGGATCGAGTTCCAAAGAAGCTTTGAAAGAAGCGCATACAGACTCGGCGGAGGACATTATGTAGCACCTGTTCAAAGCATAGAGGGTTTCATAAACGGAGAAGCAAAAAAATGCAACAGCGTAACACCTACTATAAGACCGGGATTCTCATATTGCGATCTTAACAGTATTTATTCTAGAGATATCAACAGCAAATTCGTTGCATCTATCAATTCATTTGAAAATAAGATAAAATGTTTTCGTAAAGGCGTACTGACAGGCTGTGAAACAAGGACGAGCGCACCTCTGAAGATCACGAGGGATGAAGCATTTATGGCTAAAGGTATGACCGGACTGTATCCATGCGGCGAAGGCGCCGGAAAAGCAGGGGGGATAGTATCCTCAGCCGTGGATGGCATCAAAGCCGCTGAAATTATAATCGGGAAATTCCATATATAACAAATAAGCATTTCTTATTTTAGGATATCTGAAATTGTGAAAAGCATTGGGTTTTATGTATAAATATTTATGAGGAGGGGTGTCATGGGTAAAATTTTCGGTACGGATGGTGCCAGGGGGATTGCAAATCAGGAACTGACGGTAAGTCTTGCATTTAATTTAGGAAAGGCTGGCGCATTTGTTCTGTCAGGAACAAGCAACCATGTGCCTACCATCCTTCTTGGATCGGATACGAGGATATCATCAGATATGCTCATGTCAGCCTGCGAAGCAGGTCTATGCGCAATGGGGGCGAATGTCATAAGAGCGGGAGTGGTAACGACTCCGGCGGTAGCTTATCTGACAAAACTGTATAAATGTGATGCAGGTATCGTAGTATCGGCATCGCACAATTCGTATGAGTATAACGGTATCAAGTTTTTCAACAGAGACGGATTCAAACTCCCTGATGAAGTGGAAGATGAGATCGAAAAGATCGTACTTGGTAACGGAGGCGGCAGCATAAAAACGCATGATGCCATCGGAAGGATATATAAAGACAGGAATTGCGCAAGATCGTACGCTGATTTCCTGTCATCCAATATAAAGAGCGATATAAAAGGCGTCAGAGTGCTTATCGACTGCGCAAATGGTGCAGCAAGCGATTTTGCTCCGCAGGTGTTTAAAGCGGCGGGATGCGATCTTACGGTCGTATGCGCTTCTCCGAACGGACTGAATATAAATGCCGATTGCGGATCCACACACATGAATAATCTTGTCAGTATGGTCAGGCAGGGGCATTATGACATAGCTTTTGCCTATGACGGTGATGCTGACAGAGTATTGGCCATATCCGATGAAGGAGAGATACTTGATGGCGATGTGCTGATGTCTGTATTGTCTTTATACTTAAAAGATAACGGATTGTTATCAAAAGATACAGTAGTTGTTACCGAACTGAGCAATCTTGGGATGGATCACTTCGTACAGAAAAATGGACTGAAGCTTGTCAGGACCAAGGTCGGTGACAGATATGTTGTTGAAGAGATGCAAAGATCAGGATATGCGATAGGCGGAGAGCAGTCGGGACATATCATACTGCTGCCTTTCCAGACGACAGGCGATGGGATATTAGGTTCATTGAAACTGACGGAAATATTGGTCAGGAATAAAATGAAGTCGCATGAGTTCTTTGATATAATGAGGCCTTTGCCGCAGATCATGGTCAATGCCAGGATCAGAAACGATAATAAACCTGAGCTTAAGAACGACGAGGTCATTCAAAAAGAATACCATAAGATCGAAAGCGAGCTTATAAACAGAGGCAGGATCATATTGAGGGTCTCAGGAACGGAACCGGTCATACGTGTGATGATAGAAGGCGACGATGCTGATTATATCAGTGAAAAGGCGCGCGGGCTGGCTGATCTGATACATGAAAGGCTTGGCTGATAAATCCGTATCGATTTAACGATAAACTGCATATTTTTTATAGGATTTATTCAAATCAGATTTTATCAGGGAAATTTCATTAATTGAAAAGTGCCTAAAATACGACGAAAACGTATTTTACTCTTGAAATTTATTCAAATTGTGAACAGAATATGAAAAAATGCGTTGACACTTGTTCATCTTAATGATATTATATTTAAAACTTTAGTTATTTAAAGCTACAAATTTTGAGGAGGTAATATTATGAAGTTAAAAACCAAACGCTTGATAGGTATAGTTCTCGCATTTATACTTTGCGTTGGAATGCTTTCAGGGTGCACACCTAAAGCCGTTGCAGGAAAATCAACGATTACTACACCATTGGTAGTTGCTTATGATCCTTTCAACGGAAAATTCAGCCCATTCTTTGGTGATACCGCATATGATATGGATGTTGCAGGGATGACTCAGGTCGGACTTATGACAACTGACAGAAACGGTGGTGTTATCTACAATGCAATCAAAGGCGAAACCGGGACCTACAACGGGACCGAGTATCTCTATAAGGGGATTGCGGACCTTTCAGTTACCTATGATGAAAAAACAGATACAACTGTTTACCGTGCAACTATCAGAAATGACGTGCCGTTCTCTGATGGACACATGATGGATATCGATGACTTGATATTCTCATATTATGTTCTCTGCGATCCGTCCTATGTAGGATCAACGACACTTTCTTCATTTGGTATAATCGGTTTACAGAACTATCAGACACAGACGACCGATGCAGTTTATGAGAAGTACAGCACCATGGTCCAGGAAATATATGCAGCAGGCGAAGATCATGTATGGTCTGATGCAGATACATGGACACAGGCTCAGCAGGATGGTTTCTGGGCACTTGTAAATGAAGAATGGAAGGCTGACGTGAATGGTATCGTTTCATACGTTACAGCAACATATCTTTCATATGCTGAACAGGGATATTTCTGCTACACCGGAGAACAGATCGGTGCAAGCGGACCTATGCAGATCGCATATGCTATGAGAATGTGGGGATTCGCATCACTTGAAGGCGAAGTTCTTACAACAGCTGTGAGCGGAACAGTGTTCGATATGTCAAAGGGAGAATTCCCGACGCTTGACGACTTCTTTAATGATGTCAAGATAGCATATGAGGGAGACAATGAAGCATACTGGGCAGTTGAAGCGACACCTGATGACGGTACCGATGTTATTTCACCTGCTGTTTCACAATTTATATTTAACTTTGGCTCCCAGGATGAATCAATGGGCGGCGAAGGAATCAAAAACATTACCGGCATTAAGAGAATAAATAACCGTACAGTTGAAGTTACAACAAAAGGTTATGAATCATCAGCTATTTATTCCATACTTGGAATATCTGTAACTCCTATGCATTATTATGGTGATGAATCACTGTATGATTACAAGAACAACAGCTTCGGGTTCCCATTTGGCGATCTGACAAGCGTTGAAGCAAAGACATCCAATCCTATGGGCGCCGGCGCTTACAAGTTCGTTAAATATGAAGACAAGGTAGTTTATTTCGAAGCTAATGAATACTACTACAAAGGATGCCCGAAGATCCAGTATATACAGTTCAAGGAAGTTGGAGAAGCTGACAAGATCAGTGCTCTTGCATCCGGTGCTGTTGACGTAGCAAATCCAAGCGGCAGCAAGATCAAATTCCAGGAAATCCGTGATAAGAACTCCAATGGAGAGCTTGACGGAGACGTTATAACAACAAATTCAGTTGACAACCTCGGATACGGTTATATAGGCATTAATGCTGATACCGTAAAAGTCGGAACAGACGCTGCTTCGGCAGAGTCAAAGAACTTAAGAAAAGCATTAGCTACATTATTGGCTGTATACCGTGACGTATCAGTTAACAGCTATTATGGCGATGCAGCATCAGTTATCAACTATCCTATTTCCAATACATCATGGGCAGCTCCTCAGAAATCCGACGCGGATTACAAAGTTGCATTCTCAGTTGACGTGGACGGAAATGCTATCTACACGGATGATATGGATGCAGCAGCAAGATATGCGGCAGCTTTACAGGCAGCTATCGGCTACTTCAAAGCAGCAGGATATACATTTAAAGAAGCTACACAGAAGTTCACAGCAGCTCCTGAGGGCGCCAGCCTTACATACGAAGCTCTTATCCCGGGCGATGGCCTTGGAGATCATCCTAACTTCCAGGTACTCACAAATACTGCTGAAGCTCTGAAGTCGATAGGTATTACTCTTGAAGTAAACGACCTTGCTGAATCTTCAGTTCTTTGGGATAGACTTGATGCCGGAACACAGGAATTATGGACAGCAGCATGGGGTGCAACTATCGATCCTGATATGTATCAGATATATCATAGCTCAGGTATAGTAGGTCTTGGCGGATCAGATTCCAACCATTACCACATTGCTGATGCAACTCTTGATGAACAGATACTTGCAGCTCGTCAGAGCGATGACCAGACATACAGAAAGTCCGTTTATAAAGCATGCCTTGACATAATACTTGACTGGGCAGTTGAAATTCCATCATACCAGAGACAGAACATAATAATATTCAGTACAGCACGTGTCAATATAGACACAGTAACTCCAGATATAACCACATACTGGGGCTGGATGAATGATATTGAGCTTCTCGAAGTATATGAGAATGCAGCGGAGTAATAAATAAAAACATAAAAAAAGGAAAGCCCGCTGTTGACGGTGGGCTTTCCTTATGTTTATAATGATATTTACTCTGTGCATGAAAATGCCTGGGTAAATAAAAGGAGAGATATTCATGTGGAAGTTTTTAGTAAGACGTATATTATTGAGCATAGTGATACTGTTTTGTGTATCATTCCTAATATACTTGATAATGCGCGCACTGCCTACGTCATATGTGGAAGCGCTGGCAAGAGAAAGAGCATCTCTGCCGCAGGGCAAGAGTTACACGGAATGGTTGGCTCAGCTTAATGCCGTGTATCATATGGACGGTGGCATAATTGAAGGATTCTTCGGATGGATGAAGGACTCTTTATTAAAAGGGGATTTCGGTGAATCATGGACATATAACATTCCTGTTGTTCAGAAATTCAAAGAAGTTGTCTGGGATTCATTCGTTTTGGGATTTATAACACTGATACTGGAACTTGTGATAGCCATACCGCTTGGTATAATAGCTGCAAGAAGACAATACAGCAAACTTGACTACGGCATAAGCGTTTTTGCCTTAATAGGGATATCGCTGCCGTCATTTTTCTTTGCTACGCTTTTAAAACTCGGTTTGTCATATAAATTGGGCTGGTTTGAACCTGTCGGTAAGTTTTCCCGTTTTTATGACCAGCTTACCCCGATAGGACAGTTTTTTGATGTTGCATCACACTATGTATTACCGGTTCTTACTCTTACTATAGTGAGTATAGGTTTTCTTATGAGATATACCAGGACAAATATGCTTGAGGTACTGAATTCGGATTATATCAGGACCGCAAGGGCAAAAGGCCTGTCTGAAAATAAAGTCATAAATCTGCATGCTTTCAGAAACACGCTGATACCGATAGTGACCATCGTCGGAGGTACGTTACCCAGTCTGTTTTCAGGCGCGATGATAACCGAGCAGCTTTTCTCAATACCGGGCATAGGTTTTACGGCATATGCCGCTATGATAAAAGGGGATATTCCTTTTTCCATGTTCTACATGGTCTTCATGGCATGTCTGACTCTTATAGGCACACTCATATCAGATATATTATATGCGGTGGTCGACCCAAGAGTCAGAGTAAACTGAAGGAGGAGGAAAAATGAGCGATAATAATACACCTAAAGAGGGTATGCCCGAATTAAATGAAGAAGAGATATCTGCCAAAGTAGGGGATTTTAACGATTATGATATGAACATAAGCGAGCATATAAGCCGTTCAAATTCGCTTGATGACGAGCAGAGAATAAAGATGCTTTCACCTGCTATGCTTGTAGCAAAGAGATTTTTCAGGAACAAGCTTGCTATAGCGGGTCTCATGATCATATTGGTTATGTTCCTGTTTTCCTTTATCGGGGGATGGCTCCACCCATACGAAGAAACACGTATTTTTTATAAAAAGGAAATCGAAGTAACGACATATGCAAGCGCATCCATAAATCAGAACATATATGAGGAAATGAAGGATGGCAATGTTTTTACAGCGATGAATAAAGCGGCATTCATCCTTGCTTATCAGGAAGGTGAACAGACTTTTACCACAAAAATCAACAGTATAGATACTACTTTCGTAATAAAAAAGATAAGCGAAGATACACAGGTGCTGTTCCTTTCCACTGATGTGGCCAGAGCCAATATTGTTTTAAATGATTACTTTTATGCATCTATAGGGGATTTTGTCCTTACTGATGCTTTTGAAAGCGCTATAAGAAAAGCAGTTGAAGAAGGCGTGACATCGATCGAATATAACGGTGTCGAGTATTTTATTGAAGCTACCAGAAGGGAACTGTATATTCGAAGCGGTGTGGAATATGCGATCCTTACAAAGAATATATATGATATGTATGACGAAAATGCCAAAGCTGATTTCAATTTCAAGTATGCTGCTGAAATGGCTATTGCAGCAGGTGCAGCAGGATTCGAAGCAAACGGTTCAGAATATGAACTGGAATATGAAGAGGAATCCTGTACCGTCTATGCCGTGAACGGTACCGATAAAATCAGTTTTGCTGACATTTCCGAACTGATAATAACGCCAAGATCACCGGAAATATTCCTGTCGGTCGAATTTAAGGATGCGATCGCTAAGGCTATGGCAGACGGAGCTGAAAGCTTTACATTTACAGATGAAACAGGGAAAGACATTCTTTTCGTAGTCGAAAAGAAAGATACCAAGTACGATATAAAAACGGATACTGTTGTCGACCTTATAGATACATATGACAGCCCAAGCGCTGAACACTGGCTTGGTACGGATGGTTCAGGGATGGATCTCCTTGTAAGGCTTATGTACGGCGGCAGGGTATCTCTTACCATAGGTTTCGTAGTCGTTCTCATAGAAATGTTTATAGGCGTTATAATAGGAGGGCTTTCAGGGTACTTCGGAGGCTGGCTGGACACATTGCTGATGCGTCTCGTTGAAATATTCAACTGTATCCCCACTTTGCCTTTGTATATAATACTGGGCGTGGTTTTGGATACGATGAAACTGGATCCCACGATAAGGATATATCTTCT
Source organism: Clostridia bacterium (assembly GCA_041678685.1). Lineage (GTDB taxonomy): Bacteria > Bacillota > Clostridia > DUPQ01 > DUPQ01 > DUPQ01. The sequence continues at coordinate 6,164 of JBAYNV010000025.1, read as the reverse complement.
TATGGTGATCCTTGGCGTCACAGGATGGCCAGGAATAGCCAGAGTCGTAAGAGGACAGATACTTTCCCTTCGTGAGCAGGAATTCATGGTAGCCAATGAAGCTACAGGGCTTTCGGTTTCCAGAAGGATTTTCAAGCATCTTGTTCCTAACGTTATACCTCAGCTCATAGTATATGCAACGATGAGCCTTGGCGGAATAATACTGACTGAAGCAACGTTGAGCTTTTTGAATCTGGGTGTCAAGTATCCGTATGCATCATGGGGAAATATAGTCAATTCCGTTAACGACAGCTTCGTGCTGCAGCATTACTGGTTCGTATGGATCCCCGCAGGATTCCTTATACTTCTTACAGTACTGGGATTCAATTTCACAGGTGACGGTCTGCGTGATGCGTTCGATCCCAAGATGAAAAGGTAGGTGAATGAAATGAGCATACTAAATAAGAACAGCAAAAAAATCAAAAGCATCAACTACCTTTCAGCTAAAGAATCTAAAACTATAACGAAAAGAAACAGAAAGATAACTGATGTATTAGAAAAGAAGAAGAACAGGAAACACGTTCCCGCCGATGAATATACCACTGTGATGAGGGATCCGGAGAATGTGGTGGAATTCGACAACCTCCATACATATTTCTTTACCGATCTTGGAACAGTAAAAGCTGTTGACGGCGTGACATTTGATGTACAAGCAGGTAAAACAGTAGGCGTCGTCGGTGAATCCGGCTGCGGAAAATCAGTAATGAGTCTTTCCCTTATGCAGCTTGTTCAGCGTCCTACAGGCCAGGTCGTGGAAGGTCAGATACGTTTCAACAATGGAAAAACAGCAATAGATATAGCCAAAGCACCTGAGGAATATATGCAGAAGATCCGCGGAAATATGATATCGATGATATTCCAGGAACCTATGACAAGCCTTAATCCTGTTTTCAGGATAGGTATGCAGGTGGATGAAGTTATCGAACTGCATAATCCTGAAATGGATAAGTCCGCTGTTAAAGCCAGAACGCTGGAGATGCTGGATATGGTCGGTATCGCAAATGCCGAAGGGGTTTACAAAATGTATCCTCACGAGCTTTCCGGCGGGATGAGGCAAAGAGTTATGATCGCAATGGCTCTGGCATGCAGGCCTAAGCTTATAATCGCAGACGAGCCTACGACGGCTCTGGATGTTACCATTCAGGCACAGATACTTGATCTTCTGAGAAATCTTAAAGATAAGATAAACAGCAGCATCATGCTTATAACCCATGACCTTGGTGTCATTGCTGAAATGGCAGACACCGTTGTTGTAATGTATGCAGGCAAGGTAGTTGAAAAAGGAACAGCAAATGATATATTCAAGGATGCAAGACACCCGTATACCATTGGGCTGATGGCAAGCAAACCGGTTGTGAACAAGGATGTGAAGAAGCTGTACAGTATACCGGGGAAAGTACCGAATCCTATCAATATGCCGAATTACTGCTATTTTAAAGACAGATGTGAAAAATGCATAGAGGCCTGCAATGGAGAGTATCCTCATGAGATTAAAATTTCAGATACCCATTTTGTAAGCTGTTATTTGTATAACGACAGGGAGGTGAAATAGATGGCTAATAAATTATTGAAAGACAATATATATACACCTCTTGTCCCCGATAGTAATTATTTGCTCCAGGTCAATGCGCTGAGAACATTTTTCCCGATCAAAACAGGAGTATTTTCGAGAATAACAGGATATGTTAAGGCTGTTGACGGTGTTTCCTTCAATATAAAAAAGGGACAGACGATGGGTCTTGTCGGTGAATCAGGCTGCGGGAAAACCACAATAGGACGTACGATATTAAGACTTACCCCGCATACTGACGGGGAAGTATATTTTGACGGTGAATCGGTTTTTGATAAAAACAAGAATGAAATGAGGGCAATACGCCCAAAAATGCAGATCATATTCCAGGATCCCTACTCCAGTCTTTCTCCAAGAATGCCGGTAGGCGAAATAATAGGTGAAGCGGTAAGGGAGCATAAACTTGTCCCTGAAGCGAATTTTGACGACTATATCACATCTATAATGAATTCCTGCGGATTGCAGGCATACCACAAAGACAGGTACCCTCACGAATTTTCGGGTGGTCAGAGACAGAGGATATGTATTGCAAGAGCACTTGCACTGAATCCTGAATTCGTCGTATGTGATGAACCCGTTTCAGCGCTGGATGTTTCGATACAGGCGCAGATAATAAACCTTTTAAAAGAGCTTCAGGAAAAATACGGTCTGACTTACTTGTTCATTTCGCATGATCTTTCCGTCGTTGAACACATATCGGATACGATAGGCGTAATGTATCTTGGATCCATGGTGGAAATGGGTACCAAAAAAGATATATTCAGAGAACCGCTGCATCCATATACTCAGGCATTGTTCAGTGCAATACCTGTTCCGGATCCGTCATACAAGATGAAGAGGATCATACTTGAAGGAAGCATTCCTTCACCTGCAAATCCTCCTTCCGGATGTAAGTTCCATACAAGATGCAGACATTGTTTCGAAAGATGCAAGACTGAGAATCCGGCTCCTAAAGATATGGGGAACGGACATATCGTCTGCTGTCATCTTTACGATAAATAGAGATGAAAGACAAACGTAAGTACGGCGATGACGATGGCAGGGTGATAGCCCCCATGAATGTGGAGGGGATGCCCTGGCACCGCGCAGGTGCGAAGAGCAAGCCGCAGAACGATGATGATTCGATCCCGTTAACAAAAAAAGAATCGTTATCGGTAACACTAAATGCGATACTTGCGGCATTAACGGTAGCAGCTGTGATAGGGCTAGGTCTGTTCTTATTCATACTGTTCTGCATTTTCGTTTGGTTCAGGTGATAAAATGAAGTATATAATGCCTATAGTGATCATTTTTCTTGCAGTAGCTCTGATTTTTTTCGGCTACCTTATATCTGTCAGGATCGATTTTATCCAGTACGAAAGGGATGTGACGGAATTTACTGCATATGGGATGCAATATGGTGCTACAGCTGAATATAACGGGATAAAAGTACAGATCCATCCCAATAATCTGGATTTCATGTGTTCTAAATGCTTTACAATAACCGAACGTGAGAAGATAAGGGATATCCCATCATATAAACCTGCGGATACTATAAAGATCTGGGTCGATGATGAATATCATATAACTGTGATACGTGTTCCAAACTCAGGAGGCGACGTTTATATAGAAACTGTTATTGACGGTAAAACACGTAATTTCTTCGTTTCAGGAGATTACAGGATATATGAGCGGGTCTTAAGCTATGTAGGTGTCGAAGGTCATTATGGCCCGAATACCTTGATTGAAGAACCGTAATAATGTAGTATAATAAAACACGGGGCGAATACAATGGATATTTTAGTAATAGGCATTGCGGGTGGAACGGGGAGCGGCAAGACCACTCTTACAAACAGGCTCAGGGAAAGATTCGGAGATGATGTAAGCATCATAAGCCATGATAATTATTACAAAAACCAGGATGATATACCTTTTGAGGAAAGAGTCAAAGCGAATTATGATCATCCGGATTCATTTGATACAGATCTTCTGATACATCACATAAAGGAATTAAAAGCAGGCAGGGCTATAGAATGCCCTGTATATTCGTTTCTGGAACATACAAGGACAAAAGAAACAAGAATGGTAAGACCGACGAAAGTCATCATATTGGAAGGGATCCTTATCTTCCAGAATCCGAAGCTTTTAAAGCAGATGGATATAAGGATATTTGTCGATACCGATTCCGATGTCCGGGTCCTTCGCAGAATACTTCGTGATGTAAAAGAAAGAGGAAGAAACATAGATTCCGTAGTCACACAGTATCTTACAACAGTAAAGCCCATGCACGAGCAGTATGTGGAACCCTCGAAGAGGAATGCAGATATAATCGTTCTCGAAGGAGGATACAATCTTGTAGCCCTGGATATGATCATTCAGAGGATCCAGAGCCATGTGGAGGATAAAATAGAAATAAAATGAGCATCAGATACATTCATTCAAAGGCAGGCGAACAATTATATAAACAGGTCGCATGCGGTGCTGAAATAGTTGATTATCACTGCCATCTGGATCCTAAAGCCATATATGAAGACAAAGAATTTGCTGATATCGGTGTCATGTGGCTTGAAAAAGATCACTATAAATGGCGTCTGATGCGTTTTGCAGGCATTGATGAGGAATACATAACAGGGAACAGGAGCTGGTATGAGAAATTCGAAGCATACTGTAAAACACTCGAGAATTCCCCTGGCAATCCTCTGAATCACTGGTCTTCATTAGAACTATCCATGTTTTTTGATATCGATATACCTATATCAGGTAATAATGCAAAAGTGATATGGGACATGGCAAACAATGTCATAAGGGAAAAGCATTTAAGCCCCAGAAAACTCATATTGCAGTCAAAAGTCATTTATATAGCTACAACGGATGATATCTGTGATGATCTGAAATACCATAAACTCATATCGGAAGACAAGTCTTTCCCTGTCATGGTGAAGCCAACATTCAGGACTGATAACCTGATGCTTATAAACAGGAACGGTTACGCTGATTACATAAAAAAGTTATCAGACATGACAAAAACAGAGATAAAAGACATTTTGTCTCTTTGTGATGCGCTTGTAAACAGGCTGGACTTTTTTACATCGATGGGCTGTTCGATATCTGATGTGGGGATACAGTATACGCCCGATCCGGCATTCACTTACGAAGAAGCCGATATGGCATTTAAAAAAGCTCTCGAAGGCATATATGTCGGCTCACCTCTTTTCGGGAAGTTCTTAGGATACATGTTCGTATTTCTGTCAGGTGAATACAAAAAGAGAGATATGACCCAGCAGATACATACAGGCGTCATAAGGAACGTAAATACACGCTTATTCAATAAGATCGGATTTGATGCGGGATGTGACATGAGCGGTGATCCGATGGATGGAGTGTCTTTTGCAAAACTTCTTGACGCTATGGATAAAGAAAGTAAACTAGCCAGATCCATAGTATATATACTCAACCCTGCATCACTGTATCAGGCCATGACCGCTTGCAGCAGCTTCAGGGACGTATTATTCGGAGCTGCGTGGTGGCATCTTGATCATTATGACGGGATCGAAGAGAACATACGCGCGATCGCATCGCTGTCTAGTCTTGGATCATTCATGGGGATGCTGACAGACAGCAGAAGCTTTTTGTCATATGCCCGTCATGACTATTTCAGAAGGATATTATGTTCCGTGATAGGCAGCTGGGTCGATGACGGTGAATATCCGATTGATATGGCGAAAAAAGTAATATATAATATATGCGTTGGAAATGCAAAGAATAGATTTGTGGGAGATTGATAATATCAATTCTCTCGGGAGGAGTATACATGAAGGGTAAAATCGGTGTGATCATTATTGTCGTAATTATTATTGTTTCAGGCGCATTATCCGGATATAATATCGGACGTGCGATCGACCGTCTGTTTACACCATCCGATACGGTCACTCAGACATATACAGAAGATGATGTCTATAGTGTTCTTGATAAAATAGGATTAGATACCGAATATCTTAGCGGATATTCAACAATTTCGGAAGCACTGATCCATTCCACTGAACCGATAGTGGTCCATGATCTGGGTCTTACATCAGAGGAAATGACTGCTTTACTTAATATGTATCCCCAACTGCTGTCATCTTTTTTCTGCAAGAGCCTATCCTTCACTACAAAATCGGATGATACCGCAGATATCGAGGTACTGCTTGATGCCGGTAAATTAGCTACAGTAACAAATCTTCCTGAAGCCACATTATCAATGATGGCGAACACTGCGGTCACCATCAATGTATCCTTTACCGGTGTTGCGGATGATAACTCCATAATTGTCGTAATAAATGAGATAAAAGTCGGAGGAATGGATATTTCCAGTTATATGAGTTTGGTAGTCGGTTCTAATGGGAGCGGAAGAAGAGAAAACGAATGGCTAAATACGGAAATGCCTGTGAATTTGGGTATCTTCAGTGAACTCAATTCATTCAGGATCTCGAATAATATGGTATACATAGACGGTACATTCTCATTCAACCAGGTGACAGGTGACTGATTCACAAAGATCAGTACTGATAGGTCTGAGCGGAGGGGTAGACAGTGC
>JBAYNV010000024.1:0-20477 GCA_041678685.1 Clostridia bacterium | reverse complement strand
TTCCAGACATTTTCGGTGCTTTTCTGGGTTTGTTTTATTGAATTTATCATACTTAATTCCATTGATTTCCCAATGTAAAGTCTATATGTCTCTAACTGTGGAACTTACTTTGGGAATTAACGTGATAATTTTTGCTAATCGCTTTTTGCAATACACTTGATTTAAGCATACTAAATATAAAATTCAAAATTGACCTCCGGTCTGCCATTTATATCGTGCCACAACAAATTTAATTTATCATTCGCTTTTTCTGGATACCAGGCGATCATTATGTAATTATGCCTGCTTTCAAGACTTATATCCGAGTATGTTGCCTTTCCGCCGGTAAATGATCTGTCACCCATATCTGTGCCATTTATAGCAAGCTTGATTCTTCCTTCTCCGAGGAAATCTACAAACGTTAACAACTCCGGATTTGGTACACCTAAATTGGTGTCTATATTTTTTCTGGGTTCGCTGGAGAAAATATTGAATGTGATCATTATACATCCGGTATCAGCAGTAATATTAACAATTTGTCTGCCCTCATTTATTGACCAATCGCCAATGCTCACAGTCTTTTTATGAGGCATCCTTTCATTATTATTTACTGTCGTTTTTACAAAATCATCCCAAGAACGATCATCTGAGTTTATATATTGTATGTGCATCCTTTCAGGATATCCGTTGCTTTGTCTGGTGCATGTAACTGTTTCATCAGTAAAAACCGTGCTTCTGCTTTCTACACCCAGATTATAATATAGTCTGTTTTGCAGTCTCCTGAACTTTGTATCTTTGTCAGCTGCGATGATCTGATTTATGTACACCACTCCTTCTCCGTATTTTAATGAACATAAAAGAACATCAGGAACTCTGTGAGCGTTATAATAGTACTTTGTTTCGGTATATGCTCTCTTCAGTTCTGTCTGTCCGTCAAAAACACATAGTTCTTTCATTATATTATTCTCACAAGTCGTTATTATAGATTTCACTGAACCATCATTTTCTATTACATTATCAGCTATGATTGTATTATATACAGTCGGTTTACAGTAACAGAAAGTAGTTATACCGTTCATATCATCATTTGAAACACCCTGCGTGATCGGCTCCTTTGTACACTTAACTCCTTGATATGTTACGCATTCTTTGATTTTTATCTGTGATTGCAGAATCGTATTCCATTCTTCCACATTGTCTTTATTTAGGCCGTTCACAATCATTTTCCCGCCTTTTGATAATTGCTGTTCATATCTTTCAAATGTATCATGATCGGAACCATTTAATACAAAAGGTTTACTGACTGCATCATTATATCCATAACTGTGTAAATATAATAAAATATTAAGTACAAGTTCCCGAGCAGAAGGCTGCTCCTTCCATTTATCAGATATCAACATCTGATTTGCTACTATTAATCCCTTACCATGTCTTATCATCATTAAAGCAGAATTACCAAGGTCCCCTCTTCCAAAACCGCCTTCCCCGCTTTCAATGATGTAAGTAATATCATCAGGTATATCGCTTTTAACATACATTTTCTTTGCAACATAGGCATCGCTGTCTATTTTCGCATAACTGTCATTGCCCCAGTAGCATAGATCATGTGCTGATATATTGTCCAGCATCTGATTATCTGCTATGCTAAATGCAGTCAACACATTCTTCTGGATCATATTTATACCCTTGAAGACTGATATATCCTGTTCCAGAATCAGGACTTTGCCGCCCTTTGAAACATATTTATCAATAACTTTATTTATACGGCTTCCTTCATTTATAGCGTTGCTCTCAACGATCAGAAGATCAACATTTTCAGATATATCTTCTTCAGTATCGTTTATTGCTGCATATCTGATGCCATATTCATCAAATAACCCGGATATTTTTTTTGGTTTTAATATGCAGATATTATATGAACTGCCTATTTTTCTTAATCGGTCTATTTTTTTGTTGGTTTTCGGATATATCCTGATTTCTTTGTATTGTCTATCCAACACCTTGCCATCAGATACAAATTCATATCTGTATGAACAGTTTTCAATATTCCTAATATTATTAAGTGAAGCAGGAAGATCAATATCCACACTTACAGTATATCCTCTCATTACCGTTAGTTTATCTTTCTTAACCAGGTCATTATCGAAATATACGCATAATTCACCTTCTACATCATGATACAGGTCATTTACAGCATATACTCTTCTAATAATAGGTTTACCGATATAATAATTGATTTGGTTACTGTGATCGATCAAAGCAAACGGTCTGAATCCGTCTTTCTGTATATCAAAAGATCCTAAAGCGTTATATCCCTTGCCTTCTTCCCAGAAATTGAATTCCGAAGTAAATGGCCTGACATATAAAGGTTTAACTCCTTCTTTTGTAAAGTCATCATAATTTAATATTATCTCATGATCACAATTCCTCATGAGTTTAAGGCATGACTGATTCCATGGTCCAAAACAGCAAACGCCTTTGGTTCTGCCATATTCAACAAGCCATTTTGTATCCAGGGCAGAAGCTTCGTCCACGACTTTAAAATCCTCAAATACTTTCTCCCCGAAAATACTTAATGCTGTATTTGAACTCTCATAATGATACAGACTCATTTCACCATTATGAAGAGGCTGTTTTTCATTCCACCAGTCTGCTCCTACGCCGTCTTTACCATAATGCCTGGACAGTATTTCCTGAGAACTCTCGTCCCATAACGAACTGTCACCTTCATGATATGCAGGCCTGGTAGGATCCAATGTGTTGAATAGCTTTCTAAGCAATGGAAGATTCTCTAATGTTTTCTTTGCGTATTTCTGCTCATCACCCTTTTGATTCCAGCGCATTTCATTCTCTACGCTCCACATAATTACACACGGATGATTTTTATCTCTTTTTACAAATCTTGCAACATGATCATTGGAATTTGCCCAGTACTCGTCATCATTCGATGCCTGTGATCCTCCTGCACCGTGCAATCCAGCTTCCCCTGTGACGAGGATCCCATACTGATCAGCTAGATCACATAATATTCTCGGATGTGGTGATGTATGAAGCCTGGTATGGTTCATATTGCAGTCTCTGATCATTTTAAACCACTTCATTATCCATTTATCAGTAAAGCAGTATGTGGTCACTTTATGACCCCAATCAGAAAACAGATGCAGCGGATATCCGTTGAACATCAGGTTTTTTCCTTCTACCCATACTTCCCTGAATCCAAATCTTTCTTTATATGTATCTATTAATCTGTTATCTACTGATAATTCACATATCATATAGTATAAAAACGGATCAGATGTATCCCATAAATGCGGGTTTTCCCATTTAGCTTCTATTTTTGCGATTCCACTTTTGCCGCTTTGTACAACTGTGTTTGCATAATTAAAATCTATAATATGTTTTGTTGTATTCTTTCCTTTATACTCTATGATAAAACATTTCAGCCTGACATCTTTATCAACCTTTGAATAATTTGTAATCTCATATTCTACTTTTATGTTCTTTTCACGGTATGAAGTAGTTACTGTAACATCAGATATTAGTATATCATCATATGTTTCAAGAAAAACATCCTGCCAGATTCCCGCATTATATGTTATCAGCATAGTTCCTGTCGGGACCTTTGCTCTTCCATATTCATCATTTTTGTAGTCATGCATAAAAACGCATAATTCATTATTTCCCTTTTTGATGTATTCTGTCACATCAATTTGGTTAGGTAATGTCGGATGTATAAAATCATTCATATATATCCCATTTATATGGACTCTAGACATTGGCATAACAGCATCGAGTCTTATGAAATATCTCTTACCAGCTTTGATTTCATTGATATTGAAATACGTTCTCGCCCAGGCACTTTTAGTTTTAGTCCATTCGGCAGGATAATTATAATCATCATACAAAAATTCCCAATCTGTTGATTTATTAAAATCATCAATTCCTATTGCCTTATAATACTCTTCTCCCCTATGCCTTACAGCCTCAAGAGGTTTCCTCCATACCGAAGGAACAAGATATGCATTGTGAAGCCAGCCTTCTTCAGGTATGTGATTCGATCCATTATCATCAACATAAATAGGTTTAAAATCCCACCATCCGTTCAAACATTTCTTATCCATACTGTTTCCTATTCCGTAAGCTTTATTTTTGCAGTACCTTCTTTATCGCAATATAACGACAATATCTCGAACGGTTTCATAGAATAATCTTTTTTATAACCGAAAACAGTGAAATCAATTTCGAAAATATTAGTACAGTTCAGATTATTGAATAATCTGACTATATAACCGTCTTTAGATCTATCCTTTTTTACTGTTACAAGTTCCACTGAATTATTACTCAATGTACAGAATGGTTCAGCTTTTCTGCCTTGTTCGTTCGGGAAATAGTTCAATACAATAGGTTTCTGATGTATGATCAAAGCGTCAGAATCGATGTCATGGTCTATTACATCATCATCACCTGCTATCATGAAATAATCGAAAATCCTTTCACCTATATCCTGCCGCGGTGATAGCCTGTCTAATGGAAGTATCTGCCGGTCACCTATCGGATGCGCGCTATATCCAGGTGTCCTCATCACACTCATACGTAACTCTCCGTTTTTCATACTTGATCCGTATGTACCGGTATTTATAACACAGAAGGCTTTATTGTTTTCTTTCAGTTTGACCCATTGCTGTGCAACATTTTCATTGCCGTCAGTCATAAGATCGTCCCGCCCGTATGCAGTCTTTCCAATACACACAGACTTCTTCAGTGTTGTTGGAAAACTGAGTTTATACATGATATCCCTGTTCTGACTGAATATCCTTAGATTGATACCTATCATGTTATTATTTCTGTTGAACGTATATCTTATACATAATGATGATTCCTTATATACGAAGCAAGCTTCGACGATAGTTCTCACAGTGCTGCTTTCGATGATGTGTAAAGGTTCGATATCCGCATTTGCCAGGCCGCAGATACGTGCACATTCTTTCTTTGATGCCAGCCTGAAATTGCCGATCACTTTTTTAAATCCGTCAACTGTCATTCCCCACGGATCGCAGTTATCCTGTATAGCGATCAATCTGCATGCTTTATTATCAATAAATTCATAATCATTTACGACATATGAATCGATCAGTCCTGTATTTCTGTTGATCTTTACGCTCATATTCACGTTATTGACATACAGATAGTTCTCGTCTTTCATAAGATCAACAAATGGTTTTTTACCGATCACTTCGTTTATTATATTGAATCTGTTAACTGCCATCGGTTCCAGATCACATTCAAACACGACCTTCTTTGCCCAATCTATAGGTAAATTCGAGCTTTCTTTTTCGTTCTGGCTTAAAATACTGTTTCCATTTTCATTATATACATGCGCGTTTGAAAAGGTATTCGGGACTCTGTTCTGTTCTGCAAGTACATATTCGCATTCGACTATTGTTATGACCTTATATGGATGAGGATTATATACAAGCACAGGATACTCACCTTCTTTTGCAGCTTTCTGACCAGTACACATTCTGAAGTAATTGCGGAATATAAGCTTATCTATTACTTCAAGACCATGATCCAATCTTTTTAAAATATCATTTTCCACCATCTGTATACTGGATCCGGGAAGCGAGTCGTGAAACTGGCAGAAAAGCAGATCCTGCCATGCATCTTTGATAAGTGCATGCTCGTATTCATCAATGAGACCATTTACATATGCCTGGCTCATCATTTTTTCACACATCAGTAATTTATTCTCCAGTTCCCTGTGCTTCTGTTTAACTCTTGTCATAGAAGTGTAGCATCCGACGGAAAATGAATGCAGCGACTTTTTTAGAGTCATATCCGGTTTATTGTTATTAATATAATCGTTAAAATAGTCATCAGGATCGCAATGCACTATTTCATCGTTACTCTCCTTCATTATTTCCCTTATATCATCCAGATCTTTTTTGGACGGCCCCCCACCGTGATTTCCTACTCCCCAGAGAACACAGATATCATTCTTTCCTTCCTGATTGTTCACTATACCAGGATATCTGTTGGCAAATTCGCCAAGTCGTGAACAATAACTTGATGACTTGAAAACATTAATGGATTTACCGTTATAACCTTTCCATTTAATGAATTTATCACTTAGCGGTTTATTGTTATATGTAAGTTTTGAAGGTCTGCATACGATATAATTATCATAGCCCGCATCCTTCAGTATCTGTACGAGACCGATAGTATGACCGAACGGATCGAAATTTATCGCTGTTCTTCCACCGTCAGTTCCGAATTTTTCCATGAAATATTCTCTGCCCTCAGTGATCTGCCTGACAAATGATTCACCGCATGGCATATTGCAGTCAGGCTGTATATACCATCCTCCCATGATATTCCACTTGCCTTGTTTTACAAGTTCCTGAATTTCTTTAAAAAGCTGAGGATCATACTCCTCGACCCATTTATATAAAATCGCTTCATTATGATTAAATATGAATTCATCGTATTCCCTGCAAAATCTTACGGCAGTCCGGAATGTAGATAATGCAGCACCTGCACCTTCTTCCCAGTTCCAAAGCCATACAGGATCTATATGTGAATTGCATATAAGGTGTATTTTTCTTTTTCTCTTGTTATCTGCGTCCATTTTCCTTCTCCTTTTAGTATGTACCCAACTCAAGTCCGCGTTGAATGAAATATTTGTAAGTATCGTAGTTGACAGTGCATGGTATCGAATGATCGGAATGAAGAACATATCCGTATCCGTCTTTTACGAACGGGATCTTGCTTTCCAATTCCTTATCAATGATGTTTTTATCATTAGTATATAAAGTTCTCACGTCGATCCCTCCCATAAGAGAAAGATTATTTTTGTAATTTTTATGAATTCTTAACAGATCCATGCCTGCTTTAACTTCAATTACCTGCAGGCAGTCTATTCCAGATTTCAGCATTCCGGGCAGAAGCGGTTCCACAAAACCGCAAGAGTGCATTATGACAGGCAGATTACAGCTTTTTGCATAATCGATCGTATATTTATGAGCCGGATACAGAAACTCGTCATACATAGCCGGAGATATGAAAGGCGCATTTTTAAATCCCATGTCTTCATAAAACCATATACCGTCGGGATAGCCTGTTTTTGCAAACAGCATCTGCTGAAGATCAACAGTAAGTTTTGCGTAAGTCATACACATATCTTTTACCCAGTCAGGATCATCTATCATTGCCATAAGCATGTTGACATGTCCCGTAAGCGGGTGCATCTGTTCGAAAACATTCACACCAGACCATACAAAGAACATGTTATGCTCTCTGGCATATTTCAATTTACGTAAATAATAATCATAATTGATACGTCTGTCATTGGCAAATAATAAAGGCTTTATTTTTTGTTCCCATTTCTCTCTGGAGTCTATATCAAAATCGATATGTTCAGGTGTCGCATCATGCTTTTTATGCTTTCTCAATGTTGCATAGTTACCGTCTTTCATTGTTACCGTATCTTCATCTTCAGCTACAATGACTGGTTTGAAATCCAGATCTGCAACACAGTTGAAAGGCCATCCCTCCAGCATATCAAATCCGACTTTTTCCTCAATTCCCTCTCCTACATCCCATTTCTTTATAGTATCACTCCAGAAGTGTTCATATAATCCGATTCTGTCAACAGGCTGCCTCTTAAGTATTCTGGCTATTCTTTCTTGTCCGGTCATGGTCATGATAAAAAACCTCCGTTATTAATTATATCAAATCAGCATGTTCATTGTACATCATTATACTTATATATTGACATTTGTTTTTATGGTTAATATAATTCACAATATAAACTATTCACACTATTAACCAATTAAGGAGAAAAAATGGATACAGAGCAAAAATTGGATGAACAGCTGTTAAACGCGATCCACAGTTTCAGAAAAGCATTGCGTCAAAAAAAGAGTCTTAAAGTTCTACCTATGAATGAATTTATCGTTCTGATCAATGTTAAAAGAATGAAAAAAGATAATGTTGCAGAAATATATCCTTCTGATCTGAGTGATCATATCGAAATATCCAGACCATATATCACAGCTGCATTGAATTCACTGGAAAACAAAGGATATATAACTCGTTCTGTAAGTAAAAAAGACAGGCGCATGATGTGTGTTGAGCTTACGGGTTCAGGCATTGAAATATTGAACAGACAGGCAGAGATCGACCTAGCTGAAGCGAAGTATCTCTCGGATAATCTTAAGGACAATAAAACAGTTCTTTTTATAGAACTGCTGAACGAAGCCAGCAAAATACTTAAGGAACAGGGAGATATTCAAAATGGTTAAAATCATGTCCTATCTTAAGAATGATTGGTGGAAAATACTGATCATATTCGGATTGACCTTCGGACAATCCATGGCAAGCCTTGCACTGCCAAGTTATATGTCTGATATAGTAAACACAGGTATTCCAAACGGTGATACAGCATACATCCTAAATATTGGGGGGTTAATGCTTTTGGTCTCTGTTGCGGGTATTATCGCACAATCGATCGCAAGATTCCTCTCTTCAAGGGTTTCAGCAGCATTTTCAAGTAATGTAAGAGGCAGTGTTTTCCGAAAAGTGGAATCGTATTCATTAAGTGAATTCGACAGATTTTCCTCTTCTTCACTTATTACGCGTTGTACTAATGATGTCACCCAGATACAGAACTTTCTTGATATGATATTACGCATGGCGATATCAGCACCGATGACAGCGATAGGCGGAGTCATATTAGCTATAAGATACGGCAAGAATCTTTCCTGGATACTCGTTGCATCATGTACTTTGATCGTAGCTGTAATGTCATTGAATTTTACACTGACAGTGCCTAAATTTAAAAAAGTTCAGACTATGGTCGATAAGCTGAATCTAATCACACGTGAGAATCTGAGCGGCATGCGTGTAATACGTGCGTTCAATACACAGGATATACAGGATGATAAATTTGAAAAAGCAAATGCCGGTCTTACAGGTCTTCATTTAAAAATCGGAAGGATAATGGCTGCTATGCAGCCAATGACCATGGTCGTGATGAACATCTCTACTGTTATTGCTTTATGGCTTGGCTCAAAAATGGTAGGTGCTGCATCTATAAAAGTTGGCGATCTTATGGCTTTTGTCCAGTATATAATGCAGATAATGTTCAGTTTTCAGATGCTGTCCATGACATTCGTTATCATTCCAAGAGCTTCCGTATCAATTAAAAGAATTTATGAGGTGCTTGACACTGATCCGGCTATCAAGGATCCGCTTCCTGAAAATACTATACATAATGAACCCCGAGGAGTAGTCGAATTTATAAATGTCACATTCAACTATCCGGGGTCATTGGAACCGGCTATAAAAAATATTACATTTAAATCCTCACCGGGTCAGACAACAGCAATAATAGGTTCTACAGGCAGCGGAAAATCAACACTTGTGAATATGATACCACGTTTATATGACACCACATCCGGTGAAGTACTTGTTGATGATGTCAATGTAAGGTGCATGACTCAGCACGAATTGAGAGACAGTATAGGTTATGTCCCTCAAAAAAATATGCTGTTCGCAGGTGATATCGAAAGTAATATAAGATTCGGAAGAAACGTAAGTGAAGAAGAATTGCAAAAAACCGCATATATTGCTCAGGCATCTTCTTTTATCAATGAAAAAGAAAATGGTTTTGCTTCAGAGATATCGCAGGCAGGGACCAATGTATCCGGAGGTCAGAAACAGCGTATTTCAATTGCCCGTGCATTGGTAAATTCACCAAAAATTTATATATTCGATGATAGTTTCTCATCTTTGGATTTCAAAACCGAATCCATGTTAAGATCGCAGCTTATTGAAAGAACAAGATCATCAACAGTTTTTATAGTTACCCAGAGAGTCAGTACAATAATGAATTGTGATCAGATCATAGTATTGGATAAAGGTGAAATGGTAGGCATAGGCAAACATAAGGATCTTCTTAAAAGCTGTCAGGTATATTATGAGATAGCTTCCTCGCAATTATCAAAGGAGGAATTATCATGACTAACATAAATTATAAACCAAAGCCAACACAGGATATGCGCGCGGTAAGACCGTTAGGCGGTCCCGGCGGAGGCGGCCCCCAAGTTGCTATGCGTCTTATTGAAAAACCAAAGGATTTTAAAGGTACAATGAAAAAACTTATCAAATACCTTAGGCCTTTCTGGTTCATGCTTATCATTTCAATGCTTTTCTCTATAATAAGCACAATATGTAATGTGCTTACACCTCGACAGATGGGTTATATCACTACAGAATTATATAATGGTTTTACCGGGTTATCTGACAGGATCGATTACGAGTACATATCCCGTATACTTATTTTATTGATGGTACTATATATCGCTTCAGCTGTTTTTCAGTTCATTCAAAGTTATATATCCAATACAGTATCACAGAAAATAGGATATGCTTTGAGAAAAGATATGTCTGATAAATTCAACAGGCTTCCTATCTCATATTTCGATAATCAGCTTCACGGAGAAATTTTGAGCAGAGTAACAAATGATATCGATACCGTGAGTTTCACTCTTAACCAAAGCCTGTCTCAGATAACAAGCACTGTTACCCAGATAATAGGCGTACTTGTGATGATGCTCATAATTTCACCTGTAATGACAGGTATCACAGTGCTTATAGTCCCTCTTACTACGATATTTGTCACGCAAATAGTGAAGCGTTCTCAGAAGTATTTTAAATTGCAGCAGAAGAATCTTGGCAATCTTAACGGGCATGTAGAAGAGATGTTTTCCGGTCACAATATATTGAAAGTATTTAACGGAGAAGAAAGATCCATTAATAGATTCGGAGAACTTAATAAGGAATTGTATAAGAGTTCATGGATATCTCAGTTCTTGTCCGGTCTTATGATGCCCATCACGATTTTTATCGGGAATTTAGGTTATGTGGGAGTATGTGTGGCAGGCGGATATTTAGTAATCACTAATCAGATACAGGTAGGAGATATACAGGCTTTCATACGATATGTAAGACAGTTCAATATGCCTATGAGTCAGACAGCAGGTATAGCAAATACATTGCAGTCAACAGCTGCAGCCGCAGAACGAGTATTTTTGTTTCTGTCGCAGACTGATGAAACCCCTGATATTGCTGACCCTGTCATACTGGAGCGTACAAAAGGTAATGTGAAATTTGAGGATGTTATTTTCGGATATCAGCAGAATGCTCCGGTAATAAAACAGTTCACTGCGGATATTACTTCAGGGCAGAAGATCGCTATAGTAGGACCGACAGGCGTCGGCAAAACAACAATAGTTAACCTTCTCATGAGATTCTACGATGTCGGTTCCGGAAGTATTAAAATCGATGGGTTCGATATACGCGAGATGACCAGAAAGCAGCTTAGAAGTCTTTTTGGGATGGTTCTTCAGGATGCATGGTTATTCCACGGCACCATAAAGGAAAATATCGCTTACGGCAAATCTGAAGCTACCGATGCGGAAGTATTCAAGGCTGCTGAACTTGCATGCGCTGATCACTTCATACTGACTCAGAAAGATGGTTATGATATGGTCATAAATGAAGAAGCGAATAATATATCATCAGGTCAGAAACAGCTTCTTACGATTGCAAGGACCATATTGGCAAATAAACCGATATTGATACTTGATGAAGCCACCAGCAATGTGGATACCAGAACAGAGATCCTTATTCAAAAAGCTATGGATAATCTTATGATGAACAGGACCTCGTTTATAATTGCACACAGGCTCTCAACAATAAAAAATGCTGATGTCATACTTGTAATGGATAAAGGTAATATCGTTGAACAGGGTAAGCACGATGAACTCCTTGCATTGAACGGTTTCTATGCGAATTTGTATTACAGTCAGTTTGATATCACCGGACAGTGATTATAACCGTTATATCTTTGGGTCAATAGTACTAAAGAAGGAAAGCTTTTGCTTTCCTTCTTTTATTATATACATCACTTTTTAATTACAGACCCTTATAATCTGATAGAATAGTTCCTTACTTTAAACACCGGATTATAACTCATTTTTGCCTGGATCAATCCTGGTAATCCAAGGTCCTCCTGACGATTGATATAATGAACATCAGGAAATTCATTCTTAACAAATTCATTGTTTATTATATTAAATGCACCTTTTATATCAGTATCAGCCTTTTCAAAATAAACACATGCCATGTCGTCGCAAATTCTTTCACCTATAGAAAAAGCCACTACCTTGTCATCCACTCTGATAGCTCCTGCTTTGTAATCGACCCCGATATCGTAATTTAATATCTCAGCAATAGCAGATTTTTCTACTTCAAGGTCATTATTGCTTGCTTTCTTCTCGTTCCAATTCTCGAGAAGATCCATAACAAGCTTAATATCATTATTGTCGATTTTCTCGTATGTATAGGAGTTAGCATTTTTGAACTGATTCAGGTGATTTTTCTTATCATGGAATTTTTTACCGGGTAACTCCATAAGATCTTTAGAATCATATACATATTCAGCAAGAGTGTCCTCTTCGAACACTTCATATCTTTCTTTTAGCAGTTCTTTCATGTCTTCATCTATACAATAGACAACGTTGATACCGCCAACCGATCTCTCAAATTCATTAACTTTATCCAGAGCTTTAAAAAGGTCTCCGGGGCCAAGGGGACAAGGTGCGGCATAATTATAATTCTTCTCAAAAAGATATAAAAAATCATCCTGTATATCAAAAAGCAGTCCCGTACTGTGTCTCCACAGATATGTGGTTGTAAACTGTGCCAAAGACATATGCTTTGGCGCATTAACAAAGTATTCTCTGATCTGTTCAAGATTTGTATGTGAGACAGGCTTTGGATTCAACATTATATATTTAAGACCGATTCCTTCTGCCAGACACCTTTTACATTGTCGAGTATCTTAACAGGTGCCAGGTATTTAACAGCATTGCTGATTACTCGTAACACATCTTCATTATAATAAGTTGGAAATGATTCATGACCAGGTTGGAAATAAAACATTTTCCCGTTCTGTACATTCAGCACCCATCCTGATCTGAATACATTTCCTCCTGAGAACCATGACATAAAAATAGACTCTGTCGGCTCCGGTATCCCGAATGGCTCACCATAGGTTTCTTCCTTATCGATTCTGATATATCCGTTGATTCCCTGAGTTATGGGATGATTTGGTTTTAAATTCCATATTATCTGTGTTTCGCCTTCTTCTCTCCATGACAGACACCCAGAGCATCCGGTAAGTGTTTTAAAGAGTTTGGATTCATGCGATGAATGAAGGAAAACAACTCCCATTCCCCTTCTGACCCTGTCAGCAAGTTTTACTACCAATTCGTCTGATACCGCATTGTGATAACAGTGTCCCCACCATATCAATACATCGGTACTATTTATGATATTGTCTGGTAATCCCTGAGATTCATCATCCAAACATGCAAGTCTTATATTAAATGAACTGTCTTTCCTTAAAAAATCCCCGATAGCTGCATGCATGCCATCAGGGTATAATTTTCCTATTTCAGGATTTTCTTTTTCATGTCTGTATTCATTCCAAATCGTAACATTTATAGGCATTATGCTCTCTCCATGTATTCACCGATACGAGTATCAATTCTTACATGATCTCCGATATTTACGAATAACGGTACTCTGATCTGAGCTCCTGTTTCAACAATTGCAGGTTTCGTAGTATTTGTCGCTGTATTACCTGCAAATCCCGGTTCAGTCTGTATAATTTCAAGGACAACGAAATTTGGTGCTTCAACACCGAATACCTGGTTTTTATATGACAGTATCTGAACAGACTCATTTTCCTTTACGAATGTCATGGAATCACCTAATTCAATGCTGTTGAGAGGTGTCTGATCAAAAGTTTCCAGATCCATGAAATAGAAAAGATCCTGGTCTTTATATAAGAACTGCATAGATTTTCTTTCCATACGGGCTACTTCGAATTTATCTGAGGGATTGAAAGTCCTCTCAACCAAAGAACCTGTTTTTAAATTTTTTATTTTAGCTCTGACGAAAGCTGCACCTTTGCCGGGTTTGACATGTTGAAATTCAATAACCTGATACACTTGGCCGTCCATTTCAAAAGTTACACCATTTCTAAATTCTGAAGCTGTAATCATATAATATCCTCCGCAATAATCTCTTTATTGATTTTACTCTACAAATCGAACCACTGTCAATATAAAGTAAGCAGCATAAAAAAAAAGAGTTTAGAACTCTTTATTTTTCACTATGCTCTTTTTACCTTATCAGAACGTAAACAACTGGTACATATATATGCGCTTCTTACTGTCCCGTTGTCGTCTATTTTAACTTTTCTGATATTGGGTTTAAAAGTTCTGCTAGTTTTTCTCTCTGAGTGACTAACATTATTTCCAAATACAGTTGCCTTTTCACAAATCTCACATTTAGCCATTACCTTCACCTCCTAATAATGCACCTAAATAGTTTACATAATTAATATCTAATAGTCAAGTATTTTTACAAAAGGTTCTTTACTTCTTCACGTGAAACAGCATGCAAGTGATAAAAAATCAAATACAAGCGAAGCTGAAATGGAATCTGCATTTGACTTTTGAGATGCTCGAAAGATCTTTTACCTCATTACATATTGAAAGTACATGCAAAATGAATTAACAGCATGATAAAGACCACATAAATAAAAGCGAGAAGATTCAGCTAATACTGTATATTGTGTATTATATTTTATTTAATTATAATATATATTGCACTCAATTATTTTATAAATGTAAGTATAGACTATATTTCTGTCGGATAAGTTAGAAGGGAGTAGTAATATGAACAACATCACTATCTTTTTAAATAACAGAATGGGAATCATGCTTATATCTATATTTATATTAATCGGAATATTTTTTATATCAAATAAATTCTATAAATTAAAAAAAATATTCATTATACTTACGATCATTTATAATCTGATTTATTTATTATGGAGAACCTTATACACTTTTCCTTTGAAACTCGGTATTATAAGTATAATCCTAGGTTTTGCTTTACTTTTGGCTGAATGGATGGGTTTCTGGCAATCCCTTGTTTTCAGACTTCTTTTTTGGAAACCATATAAGAACAATAAGTATTCACTGGAGGATTTTGATAATCTTCCGACAGTTGATGTTTTCATTTCTACATATAATGAAACTGAAAAAATCTTAAAAAGGACAATAACAGCATGCCTAAATCTTGATTACCCTGATAATCTCATTAATATCTATATCTGTGATGATGGACATAGAATGAACATCAAACAACTGTGTGATTCATTAAGAATACATTATATTACCAGAGATAATAATACACATGCAAAAGCAGGTAATCTTAATAATGCATTAGGACTGACAAATGGTGAATTTATTATGTTGCTTGATGCAGATATGGTACCAAAATCAAATTTCCTAGGAAGTACTCTTGGTGCTTTTACAGATAAAAAAATGGGCTTTATTCAAACACCTCAGATCTTCTATAATCCGGATCCTTTTCAGTTTAACTTGAAATTCAACCGAAATATTCCCAATGAGCAGGATTTTTTTATGATTGATATCCAGAGCGGTAGGGACAATTATAATGCAGTCCTCCATGTCGGGACAAATGCCATATTCAGAAGAAAGGCATTGGAAGATATAGGTGGCATACCTACCGGCACAATCACCGAGGATATGGCAACCGGAATGTTGATTCAAGCTAAGGGTTATCATACTAAATTTATAAATGAAATACTATGTACAGGACTTTCTGTTGAAAGTTTCACTGATTTGGTCAAACAACGTGAGAGGTGGTGCAGAGGAAATATACAGGTAACGAAAAAATGGAATCCTCTTACAATGAAGGGATTAAGTTCTATTCAGAAATTAATATATATTGACGGTTTTATTTACTGGTTTTTCGGTGTTCAGAAATTAATCTTTTTATTATGTCCGATAATTTATCTTATTTTCAATATAGTGATATTAAACGCATCGATAAATGATTTACTAATTTTTTGGCTTCCATCGTTTATCGCCTCAGTCTTAACCTTTAAATCACTTGTTCATAAAGGCCGCTCAATCACATGGAGCCACATTTACGAGACAGCCATGGCTCCTTTTATCGCGCTTGCTGCTCTTGTCGAGACTATTTTCTCAAGGCCTATTCCTTTTCGAGTAACACCTAAAGGAACGAATACAACTAAAACATCTTTTTCATTTCGAATAGCGCTTCCTCATATTATCCTGCTCATTCTAACTGTATTTGGGTTGATATTATCATACCCGCGATTTTATTATGATTCAGGCTTTTCAATGAATTCCACACTCATCAATATAGCATGGTCAGTTTATAATATATTTGCAATTATCCTAAGTATTTTAGTATGTTTGGAAAGACCAAGAAAACGTAATGCAGAAAGACTTGTTACCGATGAAAAAATACAATTCAATATCAATGAATCAGCATCATGCAGAATCGTTGATATCTCGGAAACAGGTATAAAAGTTGAATGTGATGATATAGTGGACATATCATCGGATTATTCTGAACTGGTGAACATCGTTTCACCGGATTTAGGTAATTTGAAGGGCCATGTTGCATGGAAAAAGAACGTAAATGGTAAAACAAATTTTGGAATTACATTTGTTGAAATGTCGAAAGAACTATATAGCAGAATATTAAGGTACATAACAGACCGGGAACATGGTTACTACAAGAAAAAGTAATGTCAGTATAGCATTATGAAGGCGGAATATAGGAAAGCTCCGGGATCACGATATTCCTATAGATTAGGAAACTGCGGGTTCCGTAACTAAACTGATGCACCATCTGAATTTTTAACATTAAAATACTTACAATATTCCTTTATACAGCAAAGTCTACAGTCAGGTTTTCGCGCCCTGCATACTTCCCTGCCATGAAACACTAATCTATGGCAGAATTGGGTCCATTCATTGACAGGTAATATTCTCATCAGATCCTTTTCTATTTTTTCAGGTGTATGTTCTTTACTGAGTCCTATTCTGTTGGATAAACGTTTTGTATGAGTATCGACTATCACTGCAGGTTTACCGAAAAACTCCCCTAGAATGACATTTGCTGTTTTCCTGCCCACTCCCGGTAACTTCAACAGTTCATCCATATTATCCGGTACATGACCATCGTACAGGCTTTCCAGCACCTCACAGCATTTGATGATATTCTTTGCCTTATTATGAAAAAACCCTGTCGGCCTGATCATTCTTTCTATGTCGTTAATATCAGCATATGCATAGTCTTTTGCGGTATGATATTTTAAAAACAATTCAGGAGTGGTCATATTGACCCTTTTATCGGTACATTGAGCTGCAAGCTGAGTCGCTATAAGCAACTGAAGAGAATCATCATATTTTAATGTGCACATGACATCAGGATATTCTTTATTCAAACCCTGTATTATTTTATCTATACTAACCATTTATTTAGTGACAGACAGTATGATTTGGATCGGAACCAATTTAAATGCAAGTTCACCTTCATAGTATCTGTATACGATCAATAAAATACTCTCACCCGGATTGTAATTGTTTTTTATTCTGAAGAAATCTGCTACTATCGCCAGTGTTTCATCATAAATACTTACAATAACATCATCAACCTTCAATCCTGAATCATAAGCCGGTGTGTTGAATCCGACATATTTAACTTTCAAACCTGTTAAATCTATTGCTGTCTGATTTTCTGTCAACGATATTTTCACAGGATCTGTCAATACCGCGATCCCTATATTCGGGGTCATATCGTTCATAAATGTATTACTTTCCAAGTCCTCAGCTATGTTCATGATCTTATTTACAGGTATAGCATAATATATACTTTCAGAATCTCCCGAGACCGGATCGTTCCCGAAAATAGTCATCCCTACTACCTGCCCATAGATATTTACCAGCGCTCCTCCGTTGCATGAATCGCACATCGGTGCAGTTGTTGATATATACCACAATTCGTCTGATATTTTAGTATTCGGTTCAACGGCTTTATCGTTATATGTTGTAACAAGACCAGAGACTATTCCTGCGGTGACTATCCCTGATGATGCATTTCCTCCATTTGAAGCAGATAATACCGTTTCCCCCATTTTTAATGCATCAGAATCACCGTACTCAATAAATTTCAGTACTAAGTCACACTCTATTTTTAATAAAGCAATATTATTCTTTTGATCTCTTCCAACTACAACAGCGGAATAAACCTTCGAATAATCATAGTTTACACTTACTTCCACAGAACAATCTGGTTTCAATTCATTGCTGTTGTCGATACAAAGATCTCTTAGAGCAGTATCACATGTCACAATATAACCATCATCACTTATTATCAATGCGCTTGATTTTTTTTCATATGTGTTTTCCCCATCGCTATACTTACATACAAGATATGCAATTGATGGCATTACTTTCTCGGTCGCATCTGAAATGGAGGAATTGACTTCATATGGTATCACTTCTATTTTTACCATCGGCTGATAAATCGTGCTTATATTCCCTGAATCAGTGGTATCACCCTGATCCTGATGTGTATTGACATATCCTTCCGTATCTGAAGGTGATGGGGTCTCGGAATTCTTAAGCCCCACGTCAAGTGAGCTGACATTGAATACCTGCATCAACGCTGATGTAAGATTGCGGTTGAATACATATGCAACAGTGAATGCACAGGCACATATGGACAGTGCAAGACATAAAAGACATACAAAAAAAGGAACCAATATCCTTTCCACAAAACTTTTCTTCTGTTTTTTTATTGTCTCAGTATAACAGCCGTGGTTTGTATCTTCTGCCATTGCATCATTTATTACTTCAATATCATTTTCATTATTTTTCAGATGTTTTTTTGTCATTTTAGCTCCAATACGCATAATATCATATAATTACGATATAAGATGTTAACTTTTTATGAATTTTGCAGTTGATCGGCATTTTCCAAAGTAAAAGTAAATTCTGTCCCGACACCTTTCTGACTCTTTACATCGATCGTTTCATTATGTCGCTTTATAACGCTTATCACTATTGACAGACCCAATCCGGTTCCTGTCTTGTCTTTACTGCGGGATTTGTCTCCTTTGTAGAATCTTGTCCATATATTAGCTATATCTTCTTTATCTATACCGATACCGTTATCACGTATCGATACATAGATCTTGTCTTTCTTTGTCTCGACTGTGATAGTTATATTCCCGCCTTCATTAGTGAACTTAATGGCATTATGTATTAAATTTATCAGGACCCTTTCAATGTCGTCGATATTTGCATATACATATGTGGTTTCGTCTGTGAAATTAACATTAACGGATAATTTCCTCTTTGTAATATCCGTTTCAAATCTGATGATCGACCTTCTGATAAGGTCATTTATATCGAATCTTGTTTTAACGACAGGATTATCATCCGCATCCATTTTAGAAAGAACAAGAAGATCCTTAACCATATTTGTAAGTCTTTTTATTTCATCGGAAACCCTGACAAGATAAATCTCCTGTTTCTCCTTTGGAATCGTACCATCCAGTATACCTTCAATGAAACCTCCTATAGATGTCATTGGAGTCCTCAGTTCATGAGCGACATTGCTGGCAAATTCCACTCTCTGACTTTCATTTTTTTCGATCTTATCCATCATTTTATTTACAGTTTCTGAAAGCTCGCCTATTTCCGTTTTATCGTTTTTTGATTGTATTCTTACATTCATATTACCTTGAGAAATCGATTTGGCAAGTGCGATAAACCTGTTTAGGGGTGATGCCACTGTCCTAGAAAAATCTATGATTATCAGCATTCCGAATATTAAAAAAATCAGAACAGGTATTATAAAACGGCTTAAATCTGTAATGAAAGTGTTATTTTCAATATATCTGTATGTATTAATGCATATTGCTATTTTTGTTATCTCAGTTTCATCAATTCTTGATGTTCCGTAAGAATTTACAAATATGTACGATCTGCCTATATCCTTTTCATCAGTATTTATATCGGAATAGGTCTTCTTATCGATAAAATAAGTTTTTGAAGTATCAGTGAAATATTTTGCGTAATTTGATTCATCTTTAAAATGTCTTAATGTATCCGATGATGTTTTATCAGTTATACTTTCTATACCTTCCATGAATGGATAATATGAAAGTATGTTTCCATTCTCATCAAAGATCCAAATCATAATATTGTTTGTGTTGCATATTTTATACAGTTCAGTAAAAATATAGTTTCTTGCACCTTCTACGCTCGATGAAAAATTTGAATAAATAGAATTTACTCTGGACTCTACTACTTCGTTCACGATCTTCGAAATATTAAAAGCATCTGTTTCCTGCTTCATCAGAATATTTACTCTGCAAATATATGTGACGATGCAGATAAACAAAAGAAATATGATACTTATATAAATGATAAATCTTTTTAAAGTACCTGAAAATCTCTTGTTTTTCATAAAACTTCAAACTTGTAACCCACTCCCCAGACAGTTTT
>JBAYNV010000023.1:0-20903 GCA_041678685.1 Clostridia bacterium | reverse complement strand
GGATTTGAGTTCATACAGGTCTCTTGCAAGGGTAGCGCTGTTGCAGGAAACATAAAGTATGGTTTCAGGCAGGTGCTGCTTGATGGATGTCAGTACTTCCTTATCCATGCCTTTCCTTGGAGGATCTATGACAAGTATGTCGTAGTTTATATCTCCCATCGCATCCTTTGCGTCCTTGCATATGAATTCGGCATTGGATATATTATTGATCTTTGCATTATCCTTTGCGTTTCTTATTGCATCAGTTACTATATCCACCCCTATGACCTTGTCGACTTTATCAGCAAGTATAAGGCCTATAGTTCCTATTCCGCAGTACAGATCCAGTACTTTTTTAGTTTTAAGATCTTCTTCGGTTATGTTCTTTGTAAGGAATTCCACGGCTTTGTTATACAGCTTCTCTGTCTGCACCTTGTTTACCTGATAAAAGCTGTCTGCCGATATGTTGAATTTCTTACCCATTAAGTGGTCGGTTATATACGGTTTTCCGAAGAGAAGATTCTTGTTATTCCCATTTTTCTGGATAGCAGAGATAACAAGACCGGTCTTTTTAAGAGCATCCAGGAGCTGGCTGTTCTGGAAATTGTAATTTGACGTTTCCAATACGACCATGCATCCGTCATCGGCCTTTTTAATGGTGACTTCTATTATGTCAGGAGTCAGGTGAGGCTCAATGACTTTTTTGATCTGGTTTATAGTGTTATCCATGAGAAGGCATTCGTCATGGAAAGATACTATATGGGATTCCTCTTCGTAAAAACCCATTTTATAGTCCCTTACCTTATACTGAGCCTTATTCCTGTAATTATCAGGAACAGAACTGCCCAGTATCTCAAGATCAAAAAGATCTATATGCGCCATTCTTCTGATGTTTGACATTACTATATCTTTTTTAAGTTTCAGCTGTCTGTCATATGTCATATGACGGAGATTGCAGCCTCCGCATCTGCCGAAATACTTACAGACCGGATCCACTCTGTATTCTGATTTTTTCAGTATTTTAACAGTCTTTGCTTTCAGGAACTTACTGTTTTCACCGTAGATCCTTGCTTCAACGATCTCATCGTATAGTGCATTCTCAACAAAAATGATCTTATCATTGGTTTTTGCGACACCTTTGCCTTCGTAGGTCACATCCTGTATGGTAAGAGTCATTACTTTTTGGTTATCCATTGTGTTTTCTATTGACCTTTCATGTCTATGACGGTAGTTTTTTTGTCCAGTATATCCAAACTCAGCTGTACTGATTCGCCTATTGCTCTTCGTATGTTGTCCGGCCTTGCCCTGAAAACGGTTTTTGCATTGAAGTCGCTTACGAAAGCACTGTATGTCATGACTTTTACAAACCTGACCATATCAAGACCGCTTTCGATCCCTGCCGCTTTCTGTGCTTTAGCTCTCTTCTTCATTGCGGCTTTAAAAATGAATGAAGGTATGGTTATGATCTTTTTATTCGGGCATCCCATATATTCATGGAATACCTCCAGCATTTCCTTCCATGTCATGTTGTAGTATCCGATAGGGAAGTACTGCCCGCCCTGACCCATTTCGAGAGCTGAGGAGATGCACTGTCCGACCTGTCTTGTTGTCACCATTGCAGTCCCGCCCTTAGGGTACATCGTAACGACTTTCATTTCCTGTATCATTTTCACAAGGAAAGTCCATACGGGTCTTCGACCTGACTGAGTCCCGAATATATATGGAAGTTCCAGTATCGATACTGCAAAATCAGCATCGGCATAATCCAGAGCTATCTTTGACTGATCCACTCTGCTCCGTATGTACGGATGGTGCTTGTAAAGTTCCCATTCAGGAAATGTCCTGTTCAGATATGTAAAGTATGAACCGCATATCACTACCTGCTTTATGCCGCATTTCTTTGCGATAGGCAGCAGTTTTTGCAGAGGTGCGATATTGTATCTGTAAAACATATCATATATAGGGTAAGGGCCTTCTACTCTTTCATCGACGCCAGCAGCGAATACCAGTCCATCACAGCCGTACATTATACCTGTAAGCTCTTCTATATTCAATGACATGCAGTCTTTTAGTATCAATGTCATTCTCTCAGGTATGTCCGCACCTTGAGGAACAGGGGGCAGAGCTATACCTACAACGCTGTGGCCTCTGTTCAACAGTTCCTTTGCAGCTTCGCTTCCTAATAATCCTGTACCGCCTATGATAAGAACCTTCATTTTAATCTCCAAATCATCACAAATCATATGATACATTATATTATTTCATATTTTGGCACCCTTGTTTTTTAGATGCTTAAGCTGTGACGATTTTGCTGTCTGCCTGAAGTCCGAGTTTTATGACCGCATCTTCCCGCATCTTGTATTTCAGGATCTTGCCTGCGGCATTCATGGGGAATTCGCTGATGAAGTCCACATATCTGGGAGTCTTATGTTTTGCCATGTGGGAGCTGACATATTCTTTGAGTTCGTCTTCCGTCATGGTCATGCCTTCTTTCAATATGACGCAGGCCATTATTTCCTCACCGTATATCTTGTCAGGCACTCCTATGACCTGGACATCCTTGACTTTCGGATGCGTGTAAATGAAATCCTCTATTTCCTTGGGATAGATATTTTCTCCGCCTCTTATGATCATATCCTTCATTCTTCCGGTGATCTTGTAGTATCCTTCGTGTCTTCTTGCGATATCACCTGTATGGAGCCAATTGTCCTTGTCTATTGCAGCTGCCGTGGCAGTGGGCATTTTATAGTAGCCCTTCATTATATTATATCCTCTTGCCACAAACTCACCGTCTACATCATCGGGAAGATCTTTTCCTGTTTCGGGATCCACTATCTTGCATTCCACGCCGGGAAGCGCTCTTCCTACGGTATTGACTCTAAGTGAAATAGAATCCTCGGTCGTGCTCTGTGTGCATCCCGGGGATGATTCCGTCTGACCGAATACGATAGTGATCTCAGTCATGTTCATCTTGTCAAGGACATCCTGCATAACTTTGATGGGACAGGGGCTTCCTGCCATTATGCCGGTCCTCATATATGAGAAATCTGTTTTGGCGAAATCCTCATGCTCAAGCATCGCTATGAACATGGTAGGAACTCCGTT
The DNA here is from genome assembly GCA_041678685.1 of Clostridia bacterium. Classification (GTDB taxonomy): domain Bacteria; phylum Bacillota; class Clostridia; order DUPQ01; family DUPQ01; genus DUPQ01. The sequence goes on along the minus strand of JBAYNV010000023.1, from coordinate 17,819 downwards.
GAAAGCTGTTATTTTTTCCTGATTTATACAGTTGAGAGCCGGTCGCGGTGAAAAGTAGGGAAGAGGCGACATTGTTGCCCCATGCGTCATGCATGCAGTCATGGAAAGCACCATACCGAAGCAGTGGAACATTGGTACCTGGATCATCATCCTGTCTGCAGTTGATAGATCCATGCAGTCTCCGATACATTTGCCGTTGTTTATTATATTGTAGTGCGTCAGCATAACGCCTTTTGGAAATCCTGTCGTACCTGAGGTATACTGCATGTTGCAAACATCGTTTTTATCCATGGCAAGGGCTCTTCTGTATACTTCCTCAAGAGGTACTTTCTTGTGCATAGCCATCGCATCGGCCCATGTTATGCATCCAGGCTGTTCAAAATCCACGGTGATGATGTTTCTCAGAAAAGGCAGTTTTTTTATATGCAGCGGTTTCCCCGGAGCTGATGTCATAAGCTCAGGGCACAGTTCGTTTATATACTGTGCATAATGGGATTCCTTATGGCCTTCGATCATTATGATAGTGTGCGTGTCCGACTGGCGGAAAAGGTATTCCGCTTCATGTATCTTGTATGCCGTATTTACTGTAACAAGAACACAGCCTATTTTTGTCGTTGCCCAGAAAGTGATGAACCACTGTGGTATATTGGTCGCCCATACCGCTACATGATCTCCTCTTTTCACTCCAAGAGCTATGAGGGATCTGGCAAATGTGTCCGCATCATCGCGGAATTCACTGTAGGTCCTTGTGTAATCAAGAGTTGTATATCTGAAACAGTACTGATCCGGGAATTCGTCTGCCATCCTGTCCAGGACCTGAGGAAAGGTGTAATCTATGAGGATATCTTTCTTCCATACATACTTTCCGGTCTTTCTTTTGTTATCGTATAGCTGATGGACGGTTTTGCCTGAATCGTTCATTGACGTTATGTAGTTCATGAAGTGGGGGAACACTATTCCGGGATCATCCAGATCGCTTGACCAGTCCATTATCCATTCATATGAGACATATCCGTCATAATTGATAGACTTAAGGGCTTTAAGCATATCCTTTATGGGCATATCGCCTTCACCCATGAGCCTGTATTCGACTTTACCGTCTGATATCACTGAATCTTTTATATGCACGTATTTGATGTATGCGCCCAGGTTCTGTACAGTCTTTTCTGGTGATTCTTTGCCGTACCTGTAAGGATGATGAAGATCCCACAAAGCAGCAAGATTGTCTGATGCGAAATGTTCCAGGACTTTACGCAGCCTGTCTGTGTCGCAGAAAATGCCGACCGTCTCGATAAGCAGGGTGACATGCATTTTTTCAGCATAGGGAAGAACCTTTGCGACAACGTTTATTATCGTCTCATCTTCGGCATCGGATGTGGGCATAAGGGTATTGTCAGGTATAAGGCGGACAAAGGATGTGCCCATCTTTGAAGCCATGTCTATATATGCCTTGAGCTGTATGATGTTTTCATCTATTTTTTCCTTATTCTTAAGGAAAAGACCTGTGGAAAAACAGGATATTTCGATATGCAGGTTGGCAAGTTCCTGTGCAGTCTTCATTATCTGACCGGCTGAAAACGGTTTCAGATCGGTCGGATTTATATTGTTTTCCGGACCTCTGACTTCGATCCCTGAAAATCCAAGATCCTTAGCCATGGCCACGGCTTCCTTCCATGTGAAGCTTCTCCAGCTGACTGTTGAAAACGCGTATTTCATTGTATGCCTTCCTCAAAGAGCATTTTATTGACGGCATTGATGTACGCCAGGATGCTTGATTCGATTATATCGGTGGAAAGACCACGTCCGGTATATATATTTCCGTTAAATCTCAGTTTTACCAAAGCTGCACCAAGCGCATCTTTACCTTCCGTGACAGATTTGAGATTGTAGTCGAATAATTCTATGTCTCTTCCCAATATCTTCTCTATCACATGGAATGATGCGTCTATGGGCCCGTCTCCTGTAGCGACCCTCTCAAGTGCCTGTTCGTTATGCATGAGCCTTACGACGGCTGTTGAGGTTATCTTGTTCCCGCTGTTGATCACAAAGCTGTCAAGCTGATATACCCTTGGTACCTGGATCGCTTCTCTTCCGATGAGCGCTTCGACATCGCGGTCATATATCTGCTGTTTCTTTTCGGTAAGCTCTTTGAAAAGATCATATATTTTTTCCACGTCTTTTTCTGTAAGCGTATATCCCAATTGCTCTATATGGGCTCTGAATGAATAAATATCTATATCTCTGTCTATAAGCGTGTTGTCAGTGTTTTCTGCTGCAGTGACTTCAGTTGATCTTGCAGGAGCTTTTACATGCTTGATATCCGTCATTGCAGAAAGGAGTTTTGATGCCCTCATGACTTCTGTCGTTAAAATATTGCATGATGCGTCAAGAGTATCTCCGCGCATCTGTAAAGCCATTACGGTATCCTCAAGCGATGCGTCGTTCGATGTCCCATTGACCGCGCATGAGATCTGATCCGCACCGGCTTTTATTGCCGAAACGGTGTTTGCAACAGCCATGCCAAAATCGTTCTTTGCATGGAAAGAAAGCTGTACTTCGTTAAGAGCAGGGATGGACTTCTTGAGATGCGACACGAACAGATATATTTCCTCGGGAAGCATCTGGCCTACTGAATCTTCCAGTCCGATAACCGAAGCGCCTGACTCTGCAGCTGTGTTTACTATATTTATGAGGAACTCGGAATCGCTTCTTGTTGCGTCTTCTGCAGTGAATTCTATATCCTCACACAGACTTTTTGCATATGTGATCATATCCTTTGTGAGCGACAGGACCTGATTTCTCTTTAGGTGAAGCTGATATTCCATATTTACGACGGACGTAGGCAAAGATATGTGCAGCCTTGGATGTACCGCACCTTTTACCGCATCCCATGCCTTATCGATGCTTTCGACCGATGCTTTGACCGGACAGCATAATATCGATTTTTTGAGCGTAGAGGCAATTGTTTTTACGGCTATGAAATTTCCCTGCGACTGTTCGGGCATTCCCGTCTCAATAATATCCACATTTATGTGCTCAAGCTGTTTGGCGATCTCCAGTTTTTCTTTGAAACTGATATTTAAATTTTTATCGCTTTCGCAGTTTTTCAGTGTTTCATCTTTGATGCTAACTATGGTTCTCATTTTCATCCTCTTGAACGTGTTTTATTTGAAAAATGTTATTAATTCGGGATTATAACATTAAGAATGATAATTGTCTATTTAATTCTGCATAATGCGCTATTTGATTATTCAAAATAAAGAAATATGCCCGTACAATGCGTCTGTTCACAATTTGATGACAATACGCACACATTTATGGTATAAATATATACATATGTTTTGAAAGGCAGGATCAAACAGAAATGCATTTCATAAAAAAGAATACTATGATATCGATGTTATCGCTTCTCACTATATTAATGGCGGTCCTTTTATCTTCCTGCGGAGGAGAAACAAGCTCACGGGATTTTGAAATGGCGATAATAAACGGCGATCAAATAGAGATCACGAAATATGTAGGAGAACAGAAGAACGTGACTATACCATCTGAAGTAGACGGGAAAGCCGTTACTTCCATCGGTAAAAATGCTTTTTGGGGCTGCGAGGAGATCACTTCTATAAAAATACCGGAAGGTGTCACGAATATAGGCACGAGCGCATTCTTCAACTGCATGAAGCTTAAACAGATCACTTTCCCTGCAACTGTAATGAGTATCGGCGAGTCAGTATTCAGCAAGTGTTCATCACTGGAAACTATTGATGTGACAGCTCCGAATATGGCATATTATTCTGTTGACGGCGTACTGTTTGACAGGCACATGACGGAGATAATCTCCTATCCTGCAAAAAAGAGTGGCGAGTATGTGATACCTGACAGCGTTGTGAATATACGCAAGAACTGTTTCAGCGGATGCGCCCTGCTTACAAAAATCACGATACCCGATTCTGTCACTGAAGTGGGGACAAATGCATTTAAGGGATGTTCAGGCATTACAGAAATGATATTGCCTGAGGGGCTGACAAGCATAAGAGCCGGTGCTTTCTGGGAGTGTTCAGGTATGGGAAGCATCAAGATCCCGCAAAGTGTGTCAAATATTGGAGAGGATATATTTTATGGCTGTGCGAAACTCAACTATATATATGTAAAAGAAGGATCATATGCTGACACCTGGTGTACAGACAATTCATACACTGCTGCATGTACGTATTATTGAGAACACTGACAATATTTGTGCGACGAAAAAATAATGTTGAAAATGTGTTATTAAAATAGTAATATATAAACATTAAGGGGGACTGATGAGGAAGGGAAGAACAGGACTTGGAAACGAAGGGATGATAGTTTACATCCCAAGAAGCGGTAAATCTTCAAAAGTTGTGAAAGTAACATCACCATTTTTGAAAATTTCTCTCGTGGTATATTTTCTGCTGGCGATAATTGTCTGCCTGTCTTTTTCACTGATCTACTTCATAAACCAGAATAAGGAAGTCAATGCACAGCTTGATGCACTTATGGAAGACTACAGTACTGAGATGGTAGCCTTAAGCGCATATGTAGGCAGTCAGGCCACTTTACTGGATACGAAGCTGGATGAGATATCGGAAATAGAGACATCACAGGCGGATCTTACTTTGCAGATACAGGACCTTTCAGGACAGCTCAAAGCTCTTGTAGACAGTTATTCGAAGACTATTACACTGGCAAGCGCATCAGTCACGGCGGCTACCGTCACGCAATTTGCGGATGATGCCGTAGAAATTGCTGATGCACTGCAGACACTGCTTACAGCTAATAAAGAGACCGAAAGCGAACTCGTTGATTTTACCGATGCTGCTGATGAACTTAGCAGCTATCTTGATGCGATACCTTCATACTGGCCAACAGAAGCAACATATATAAGCTCTGATTTCGGAGGCAGGATGCATCCAATATTCGGCATATGGCGTAATCATACCGGTGTTGATATAGGCGGATGGACAGGTGATGATATTTATGCTGCAGCATCAGGAACGGTCATATCTGCGTATTATGAATCTTCAGGATACGGATACTGCGTAAGGATCAGACATAGCGACAGGATCACCACATTATACGGGCATTGCTCCAAATTACTTGTCAAAGCAGGCGAAACCGTGAAAAAGGGACAGCTTATAGGATATGTAGGAGCGACAGGTACTGCAACAGGACCTCATCTTCACTTTGAAATAAGGGTAAATGATATCGCGATAGATCCGAAGCTGTTTATCGGGACAGAGGATTAAGGAGAAGATATGAGCAGAGAGAAAAAACTTGATGTTTTGTTAGGTACAATGTGCACTTTTAAGGGCGATATCGAGACAAAAGGGTCGGTGACGATCGAAGGCAAGATAGAAGGAAACATATTGGCTGACGGTGATATAGTATTTACCAGGACATCAGTGGCAAAAGGCGAGTTCAAGGGAGCGAATATAATCTTAAGCGGACAGGCAGAAGGAATACTGAAAGCAGACAATTACATAAAATTTTCATCAACAGCCGTTTTTATCGGCGACACATATGCAATAAGCCTTATCAGCGATGAAGGGGCACAGTTTACCGGGAAATCCTTTATGCTCAAAACAGCAAAGGAATCAAAATAGGAAATGAAGAAACTTAACAGTCATTAATCCGGGGTATTAGTAATACTGTTATGTTGTGAGGATATATATATGATGGATGACAGGCAGATCGATCCCATTCTAGAAGGAGAAACGGAAGATACCCCCAAAGAGGAGTATGTAGAATATACGCCTTCATTTTTAACTACTTTTTTCAGTACTTTCTGGGCTGCGTTCAAATTGATAATGGCGGTTATATTCATAGCGGTATTTCTTGTGGGAGGGCTTGGCCTTGGTGTCCTGACCGCATGGATATCGACATCAAAAATACTGACTAATGAGGATCTGGCAATTACATCGGATCTGACCACGTTCATCTACGATAAGAACGGAGATGTCCTGGCGACGCTGACGGGAAGCGATAATATAAACAGGGAAAAAGTCACATCAAAAGATATACCGGATATACTTGCACATGCGATAGTATCAATAGAAGACGAGCGTTTTTACAAGCATTTCGGTTTTGATATAGTCAGAATTGGCGGATCTGTCGTAAAGCTGCTCCAGAATAAGGGAGCCATATCTCAGGGCGGAAGCACGATAACACAGCAGGTGTATAAAAATATAACCGGCAGATTTGAACAGACTTACGAAAGAAAGATCCAGGAAATATACAATGCGATATTACTTGAAATGAAATATGACAAAAAGCAGATCATTACCATGTATGCAAACCTTATCAATATGGGTAACGGATGCTACGGGTATCAGTCTGCATCAAAACTGTATTTTGGTAAATCCATAAGCGAAATAAATCTGGCGGAAGCGGCTGTACTGGCTGCGATCCCTAATTCACCCTCGAAATATGATCCATACACTGAGGCAGGCTTTGAAAAGCTCATGTACAGGAGAGAGGATGTCCTAGACAAGATGCTTGAACTGGGATACATAGACCAGTCTGAGTACGATGAAGCTATGGCATATGAGATCGTTATAGCCGATAAAGTGGAATATGTGACCAATTCTGTAACTTCATATTTTGTTGACTATGTTATAGAGCAATCCGCGATCGCCTTATCAGATCAACTGGATATTACCCTTGATGAAGCTGAAATCAGGATATATAACAACGGATATCATATATATACGACATATGATCCCGATGTGCAGAGTGCGCTTGATACTGTATTTACAGACGACAGCTTCTTTGCTATATATGATGAGAACGGGGCAATAATAAATATTGATGCCATAAGGTACGGAGAGACTCCGGAGGCTGGTATGGTCATTATCGATCAGACAACAGGTGAGATCGCCGGTCTGTACGGGGGAAGTGGAGAGAAAACCGGAAGCAGGACATATAACAGAGCGACTGATCTGCAAAGACAACCCGGTTCCACATTCAAGCCGATCGCAGTATACGGGCCTGCTCTGGATCTTGGCCTTATAACCGCAGCCACTGTAATTGATGACGCACCGTGTTATCTTGACCCGAAGAATCCCGACCTTATATATCCTACGAACTATGATTCGTCATATTATCAAGGCCTGACTACGATAAGAAACGCTATTAAAGCGTCTGTAAACGTGGTCGCCGCAAAGGTCTGGACATATTATCTTGGCAGAGACAATTCCGTCAGATACCTTGAGGCTATGGGAATAAACAGAAGCGCGACCATATATGACGATTCGACCGTGTCGACTGCCATTGGCGGTCTTGCCGTAGGAGTCAGCCCTCTTGAAATGGCAAGCGCGTTCAGTACATTCCCAAATAAAGGAGTGCATGCGGATGCGCACTGTATCACAAGGATCGCGGACAATTCACAGGAAACGATATGGAGATGGTCGGGATCCTATACCATCGTTTTTTCGGAGCAGTCAGCTGCGATAATGACCAATATACTTGAGGAAGTGGTAAAACCTTCGGTAACGACATATGCATGGGGAACGACAGGTACTGCATACGGTTCCATACTTATAAATAACGGAGCGATATCGGTTGCAGGAAAGACCGGGACAACTTCGGATTACCTTGATAAATGGTTCTGCGGATTCACTCCTTATTACACTGCCGCCGTATGGTACGGATATGACAATTCATCGTCTCCCGTATCTCTTGACAACAATGAATATGGCAGAGCTCTCAAGATATGGAACGCCGTAATGAATCTGGTGCATGCGGATCTTGAGCCTGCGACATTCGAAATGCCCGCATCCGGAATAACAACAGCGGAAATATGCATATATTCCGGTAAACTTGCCGGAGACCTTTGTACTTCCGACCCAAGAGGATCAAATACCGTTATAACCGAATACTTCATCGAAGGCACGGAACCTACCGAAACATGCGATGTCCACCAGGAGGTGATCGTATGTACGGAAAACGGCAGAGATGAATACACCCGCTTGTCGATAGCAGGTGTTTACTGTCCTGATAATTACTTATGGCCTATCGTATGCATAGTAAGGCCTAACGGAGCATTCTACAGGCTGCACGCAGGAGAATTTAAAGTGGTCGTCGACGGCAAAACCATCTGGCAGATCGAAAGACTGCCTATGGATGTATATTATGAGGTCGATCTGGATAAGGAATGCACTCTTCATCAGAGAGCGGTGGAGCCGGACGAACCTGACGTGACGGGAACGGCACCGATCGTTCCTTCGGATGATACGCCTGCTCCGAGCGGGGATATCCCTTAAGAATAATATGTTTTGATATCAAAGTATAAAAAAGTACGGACGGCAATTTAAATGCCGCCCGTTTTATGTGGTAATGATAATCTGGCATGATCTTTAATATACTTCGATAGGTAACAGACCGACAGTGCCTCTTGCTGCCGTTATATGCACCCTCAAAAAATCTGTTTCCTTGTTTATGACGCATATCTTTTTATGACCGATCGTGGATCCGTCATAGCGCGGCGCTATTATATTCTCACTGGTCATGACAAGGAAGCTTTCCACTTTCTGTCCCTTTGATATGTCTTCCTTCAATACCACATACCTGACCATCCTCTTTGTCGGAAATATGATGTCATAAGCGACCTGAGTGTCACTGTCTATATCGGCTTTTGTGACCGTTGCGTCTTTCATCATATCATTCTGAAATGATGAACGGATCAGATCACCTAATTCCCTGAGCCTTATCACATCCGTTTCGTCAAACAAACCGTCTCTGTTTGGAGGTATGTTCAGGTTAAGACACGCATTCCCGCCTACAGTGCCTAAATATGTGTTAAAGAGCTTTTCAAGAGGCCATGGAGCCTGATCGGCATGATAAAACCAACCCTTGCGTATGGACATGTCATATTCCGAACCTGCAAAGCATAAGCCTTTGGAATACAGTATAGTAGGCAAAGATCCTATAAGTTGATCCCTGCTGAAAATGTAGCTCATGTTACCTTTTAAGACCTGGCCTTCGGTCTGTTTCTCTGCGCGTACCGTGAGTTCTGCAGGCACGACCGCCCATTCCGCCGCTCTTGGCGAACCTGCTTCATTACCGCACCATCTGACATCAGGGCCGAAGTCACTGAATATGGTAGCATCAGGCTGATACTTGCGAATGGTCTCTATGTATCCGTTATAATCATATACCTGTCTCTTGCCGTTAGGCCCTTCGCCACATGCTCCATCGAACCACACGTGGAATATGTTGCCGTAATTGGTCAGAAGTTCAGTAAGCTGCGACTTAAAATAGTCGTTGTATTCGTCAGTTCCGTAATATCTGGAATTCCTGTCCCACGGGGAAAGATAGAATCCGAACTTAATACCGCCTTCCTTACAGGCTTGCGCGGCTTCCAGAACTATATCTCCTTTTCCGTCCTTATACGGGCTGTTTTTGATGCAGTGTTCAGTATATTTACTTGGCCATAAGCAGAATCCGTCATGGTGCTTGGCAGTCAGGATCATCCCTTTCATGCCTGCTGATTTTATGGCTTTTACCCATTGCCTGCAGTCTAGTTTTTTAGGATCGAATATCTTTTCATCTTCATCGCCCAGACCCCACTCGCGGTCGGTAAATGTGTTGATGGTAAAATGTATGAAAGCATAAAACTCAGTATCGAACCATACAAGCTGTTTCATTGAAGGTTTTACGTTTGCTGCCTGTTTAAGAAATTCATTGAATTCCATCAGCACCTCCAGAATTTTGTGATATCCCGATTATACCACAACCTGCGATTTGAATATTGGAGTGAATATTCATTTCAAAATGAATATTATACATAATAAGGTACTGATATATGACTGATAACAAGAATTAACAGCATATTCAAGAAATATTTTATAAAAAGTATTGACTATTTATACATAGAGTTGTATATTTATGAAAATTAGTTGAAAGGTTGTTGGGGTAGAAAATATGAAAAAGATTTTATGCGTGGTTTTGACAGTAGGACTGATGATATCAATGTTGACAGGATGTACACCGGTACCTGCAAATACAGTGTTCAGTGCTGATGATCTGCCGGGAAAGATAATAGGCGTTCAGCTTGGCACAACAGGTGATCTTTATGCTACTTGGGAGTATGAAGATCTGGGATCAACGATCGAAAGATTCAGCAAAGGCGCTGATGCGGTCCTTGCATTGAAGCAGGCAAAAGTTGACTGCGTCATGATTGACAACGAACCCGCAAAAGCATTTGTAGCAAAGAACAAGGATCTTATGATACTAAGTGATCCGTTCGCGCTTGAGGATTACGCTATATGCATATCAAAGGATAATTCGGTTCTTAAAGGCAAGATCAATGCCGCTATCGCTACATTGAAAGAAAACGGAACACTGGCTTCTATCATAACCAACTATATCGGAGATGATACAAAAGGACTGACACCATATGTTTCATCGAATTCGGATTACAGCAACGGTACGCTTACAATGGCTACAAACGCAGCTTTCGAACCTTATGAATATGTCGAAGACGGAAAGATAATAGGACTGGACTGCGATCTTGCACAGGCGATCGCGGATATACTGAAAATGGAACTCGTAATAGAGGATATGGAATTCGATACTATAATCACCGCAGTTGAAACAGGTAAAGCGGATATAGGCGTAGCAGGAATGACAGTTACGGAAAGCCGCCTTCTGAGTATAGATTTCACAGACTCATATACGACAGCTACCCAGGTCATCATTGTAAGGGTCAAGTAATTAAAGATACAGGAAGTAACTGACGCCTCGGAGCCCTCATGCAGGGCTTCGGGGCTTATTTTGAAAGAAGGATCGAAATGGCAGAATGGTTTTCTGAATTTAAGGTGGATTTCACCAACAACTTCATAACAGACAACAGGTGGCAATACCTCACCGACGGGTTGCTTGTAACATTGGAGATCACCCTGTTTGCGGTCCTGATGGGTATCATCATAGGCTTTGTATTGGCCATTATCCGGACGACCTATGATAAAACAGGCAAGCTGAAGATACTGAATCTTATAGCAAAAGTATATATAACGATAATAAGGGGAACGCCGGTAGTATTACAGCTGCTCATAATATATTATGTTGTGTTTGCCACTGTACCGATAAACAAGGTAGTAGCCGCAGTGATAGCGTTCGGGCTGAATTCAGGAGCATATGTCGCAGAGATAGTCCGTTCCGGGATAATGTCCATTGATCCGGGGCAGATGGAAGCAGGCCGGAGCCTCGGACTGTCATATTCAAAAACCATGTGGTACATAGTGCTTCCGCAGGCATTCAAAACGGTCCTGCCTGCACTTGGAAATGAATTTATTACGCTGCTAAAAGAAACGTCGGTCTGCGGATATATAGCTCTGGTCGATCTTACCAAAGGCGGGGACTATATAAGGAGCCGCACATATGACGCTTTCCTTCCGTATATAGCGGTAGCGCTCATATACCTTGGAATAGTGATGCTGCTTTCATATTTTGTGGGCAGGCTGGAAAGGAGGTTGCGTAAGAGTGATAGAAGTTAAAGGTCTATATAAAAGTTTCGGCAAGGACAATGAAATAGGAGTTCTCAAAGGTATAAATGAGAAAATATGTAAAGGCGAGAAAGTTGTCATTATAGGACCTTCGGGAAGCGGTAAAAGCACATTTCTGCGCTGCCTGTGCATGCTCGAAGAACCTACAGCCGGAGAGATATATTTCGAAGGCGAAATGATAAATGACAAAAAGTGCGACATAAACAGGCTTCGCATGAAGATGGGCATGGTATTCCAGCATTTTAATCTTTTCCCGCATCTTACGATACTGCAGAATATAACCCTCGGGCCTATACAGCTTAAGAAAAAGACCAAACAGGAAGCTGATGAGCAGGCTATGGCGCTTCTTAAAAGAATAGGCCTTACCGATAAGGCGAATGCATATCCTTCACAGCTTTCAGGCGGACAGAAACAGCGCGTAGCAATCATAAGGGCACTGGCGATGGAGCCTGATGTGATGCTTTTTGACGAACCTACATCGGCTCTTGATCCTGAGATGGTAGGCGAAGTGCTGGACCTGATGAAAAAACTGGCGAATGAAGGGATGACGATGGTAGTCGTGACACATGAGATGGGATTTGCAAAGGAAGTAGGGACAAGGATAATGTTCATGGATGACGGAATGATAATGGAACAGAATACTCCGAAAGAATTCTTCGATCATCCTTCCAACCAGAGAACGATAGATTTTCTGTCAAAAGTATTGATCTGACAAGGCAATATAAGGAAAACAGTAAGCCTTACGGATGTTTGTGTCGGTAAGGCTTTTTTTTGTCACCAGGCGCAATATTGTTGACTTGACCGGACATTAACTATAAAATCAATATATTACCGGCAGCGGAGGAATCATGGACAATAAAACAAGAGCAATGAATATACTGCACTATAAGGATGTCGACAGAATGCCTGCGGTGCATTTCGGATATTGGAAGGAATTACTGGCAGAATGGGTAGCGCAGGGACATCTTAAGGCTTCGGATGTGGAAGGCATGGGAGACGGAAATGCAGCAGACTATAAGCTGAATGAAAAGTTTGGCTGGGATTTCAACTGGCATACCACAAGAAGAGGCGCTGCAAGCTTAAGGCCGTTTTTCAAAGGTCAGGTATTGGAGGAACTGTCTGACGGTTCAAGAAAGATCCTGACTTCCTGGGGAGTCATAGAAGTCGACAAACCCGGCGTTGTGTCCATATCAGGTGAATGTGATTATACGCTTAAAGACCGTAAAGCTTATGAGGAACTGTATAAACCTAAACTGCAGTTCACGGATGAAAGAGTCGATCCCAAATACTTCAATGAAAATGACTGGGATAAGATCGACGGGCCGGTAGGCCTGGAGATAGGAAGCATAGCAGGAGATGTCAGGAATATGCTCACGGTCATGGGTATGAGCTATATGATATATGATGATTATGAACTGCTCGATGAGATCATAACCGATTATGCGGAACTTCAGTACCAGGTAGCCAAAAGGACCCTGGAAGTATCGAAGTTCAAATTCGACTTTGCTCATTACTGGGAGGACATCTGCTATAAATGCGGTCCGCTATTCAGTCCGGGCGTTCTCAATGATCTTTGCGCCAAGCACTATAAAAAAAGAAATGATCTGGCAAAAAGCTATGGACTTGACATAATATCACTGGATTGCGACGGATGCATCGATCAGCTGATACCTATGTGGCTGGGAAACGGTGTGAATACGATGTTCCCGATCGAAGTAGGGGTATGGAACGCAAGTATAGGTCCGTGGAGAGAGAAATTCGGACGGGAATTAAGAGGTGTCGGAGGCATGAACAAGAATGTGCTTTCATACGATAAAAAAGCTGTCGATGATGAGATAGAAAGACTCAAACCTCTCATAGCGCTCGGAGGGTACATACCTTGCCCTGACCACAGACTGCCTCCGAAAACAAAATTCGAGCTTGTGCAGTATTATGCGGAAAAGATAAAAGAAGTAAAGATATAGGAGAATGTGATGAATGATATACCTCTATGTGAGTATCCCAGGCCTCAGTTGGCAAGGGAAAGCTATTCTTCCCTCAACGGAGTATGGAAAGTAAGCATAACCAAGGATATCACCGATAATAGAAAAGTCAGGACATCAGGGAAAATAATATACAGGGGAGATATAACAGTGCCCTTTTCACCGGAAAGCAAAAAAAGCGGTGTAGGGCACATTTTATTGCCCGATGAGGTGCTTACTTACAGAAGGGCCTTTGATATAGAGGAAGCTTTTCTTAATGACATCGTTCTTCTCCACTTTGATGCTGTGGATTATGGCTGCGATGTGTTTTTGAACGACCGCTTCCAGACAAGGCATAAAGGCGGATATATCCCTTTTACTGCGGATATAACAAAGGATCTGAAGATCGGTATCAATACCATAACTGTCGCTGTATATGACCCGACCGATACAAAAGGACAGGCAAGAGGAAAACAGAAACTTAAAAGAGGAGGCATCTTCTATACTCCGACATCGGGTATATGGGGAAGTGTATGGCTGGAGTCGGTATCATATGACTATATCAAGAGTATAAAAATAGATACCGATATAGACAGTGAGACTGTCACGATAAAAGCCGTTGCGGATGCACAGACGTACCGCGTAAAGGTATTTGAAAAAGATATGGAAGTAATCGAAGCCTTAAGCGATGAATCAAAAATGGTGAAAATAAATATAAAGAACCCCAGATACTGGTCTCCTGAAGATCCTTTCCTGTATGATGTGGAGATCAAAACTGAAAATGACAGTGTCCGCTCATATTTTGGCATGAGGAAATTCAGCTTTACTACAGACGATAAAGGCTATAAAAGGATCACGCTGAACAACGATATATATTTTCATAACGGAGTGCTGGATCAGGGATATCATATGGAGAGCCTTCTGACTCCTCTTTCCGATGAGCAGATGATAAACGATATACGCACGCTGAAAAACCTCGGATTCAATATGATAAGGAAGCATATAAAGATAGAACCGTTAAGATGGTATTACCACTGCGACCGTATAGGCATGCTTGTATGGCAGGATATGGTGAACGGCGGAGGAAAATATGACCCTATGACTGTCGCTGTCAAACCATTTATAGGCATGAAAATGGATGACACCAGATATAATGCATTTTCAAGAAGCGATAAAGCATACAGGGAAGAATTCATAGAAGACATGAACAAAACCGTTGATCACCTGTACAACTGTGTTTCGATATGCGAATGGACGCTGTTCAACGAAGGGTGGGGACAGTTCGACAGTAAAAAGCTCACAGTGATGCTTAAGGCTCTCGACAGTACGCGTTATGTAGACAGTACTTCGGGATGGCATGAGCAGGCGGATGACTTAAGCGATTTTCAGAGCAGGCATATATATTTTATGAATATAAAGTTCAGTAACGATAAGATATATAAAGATAAGGCAGCTGCGCTTACCGAATTCGGCGGGTTGGGAATGAAAATTAAAGGGCATATGTATGATGAGTTCAAGACTTTTGGCTATAAGAATTTCAATGACAGGAATAAGATGCAGGATGCATATGACAGGCTATATAAGAAATGCGTGATCAAAGATATACAGAAGGGTCTTTGCGTGTCTGTATATACCCAGATTACGGATGTCGAGGAGGAAATAAACGGCCTTATGACATATGACAGGCAGGTAATGAAATTCGATCCCGCCAGAATAAAGGCTGTAAATGATATCATAAACAAGATAAACATCGATGCGAGGAGAACATGGAGGAAGCAATAAGAGCTCATAACCGGGCTTATCCAAAAGCAACGGTATGTGACTGGTTCAAACTCATATACCAGAATGAGTTCGGAAACGGGCATTTTGTCGATGACGAAGTAAAATGCCTCGGCAGGCTCATCAGAGAATGCGCGTCCGCACAGGAGAACGGCATACCGGTATTTGATATAGGTAACGGTTATGTGAGGCTTGATCTTTACGGGTTAACAGACTGCGGGATACCTCTTCGTGTCATAAACAGGATGTTTGTAGAAAGCGCAAAGGCAAATGAGGGGAATATAGACAGCTTCTGGAGCAAGATAAGTATTCTGGAAAAGGCGGTAAAAGACATACCTCTTCCGATAGATATGGATGAGTTCCTTGATTATGAAAAAAAGTATGTAAAAGCGGGATGCCCGGCTGTAAGCCACAGCGATATATATAGGGATAATTATCATCCTTCTTACAGAGTGATAAAAAAAGCCTATGCAGACCGCATGGACTTATGGAAACTGATCGAAAGCAGATCAAAAGCGAAAAAGAAAAGTGACGAATGTCTGAATATAGCGATAGACGGCATGTGCACGTCAGGAAAATCCGAACTTGCCAGTCTGATACACAGCCTGTATGACTGCAATATCATACATATGGATGATTTCTTCTTAAGGCCTTATCAGAGGACATGCGAGAGACTCATAAGACCGGGAGGCAATATCGACTATGAAAGATTCAAAGATGAGGTCATTGTGAATCTGGATCATGCGGCAGGGTTCGTTTATTATGCATATGACTGCCAGACGGGAAAACTGAATGAGAAAAAAAACAAACCCGGAAAGATGAATGTGATCGAAGGGTCATACAGCATGCATCCATACTTCGGAGGGGCATATGACATAAAGATTTTTATGGAAACCGCGAGGGAAAACCAGTATTCCCGTATATTGAAAAGAAATGGCGGGGAAATGCTCATAAAGTTCAAAGAGGAATGGATACCCATGGAGGACAGATACATAAGATCTGCAGCCATAAAAGACAGGTGCGATCTGGTATACAGGACGTAGGAGGATCGGTATGAAGACTCATTGCATGAGGCTTACAAGAGGGCAGGATCTGCTTGTTGAAATTGAAAAGTATGTTAATGAATATGATATAAAAGCGGGAACGGTGCTGTCGTGTGTGGGGTGCGTTTCCTGCGCAGTCATAAGGGACGCGACAGGAGAGAGGATCCAGACCGTGAACGAAGATATGGAGCTGATATCGCTCAACGGCACGGTATCAAAAAACCGGATCCATCTTCATATAAGCCTGTCAAAAAAAGATCTTTCGGTCATAGGCGGCCACCTGAAAACCGGGACTGTCATAAACACTACATGCGAGCTCATCATTCTTGAACTGGAAGATATGGAATTCAATGATCTGTATGATGAAAAGACCGGTTATAATGAACTGGAAATCAGGAAATATATCAAAGATAAGTTCATGAAAATATGAATATCAGTATTCATCAACGATGAAACAGTCAAGTTTGGGAAGCATCGATGAGATTTCGGCCGCTGCAGTTATGTCATTGATTTTCGCTTGCCCTCTCTGTTCAAGTTCTTCGAGTGATGTGTACCCTGTTATGAGCTGAACGAGCCTTCCCGCTTCCATTTCGATATGCGGGGTCTTATCCGCTTGTGCCCCATCCATATAGTATGTCCCGCTGTTGCAGAAAAGCGAATCGTCAGTAAGTCTGATGATGTGTTCACGGTCATTACATACGGTCTCCATAAGCTTCTGGGCATTTACCGTTCCCATGGCGCCCTGCGGTTTTATTTCAGTTTCCAGGCATGCGACATCAACAGAATTCTTTGCTGACATCTTCATCGTCATATCGTAACCGGTATCTGAAAAGTTGGATACGAGAGCCATTGTCGAGTCTTTATCATTGGATATGAATTCCTCACCGTATATATCGTCATGTTTGTAATATATGCAGTACGCAACGACCTCTCTGTTCTTCATCGCGGCGGCGCATTTTCCGCCGTCTGAAATGTAGTCATTCATTTTTAATGTGAAGTCGGAAAGGGAACGCATGACTATACCTGAATAATCCTTTGAAAACCTGCTGTAGCATGTGTACAGCAGCGACGAGTTCTCTATCATATCCAAAGGCAGTATACTGTAATGCTGCGAATGACTGCAGATGTACGGTTTATCCTTAGGACAGCTTACGAATGCCGTGTCAGTGACAGGGTAAAATCCCCTTGAAAAATATGTCGGCATATTTAAAGGCATCATAGGGCACAGGACTATGCCTTTTTCCCGCATAGCCGCCATGTAAAATCTGAACGTCTTTCCCATATATCCCCTGCCCGCAAATGCCGGTTCCGTATTTACTCCGGTTATGATGGAGGATGGAACGATCCTGTTTCTTATATTCAGAAACATCGGCCATGACTGCATAGCCGATATCAGCTGACCGTCTTCATATGTGCACGCGGAATAATCCGGTGCGAACCTGTTGTCAAAAAACCAATCAGTAAAGGAATCGCTGTCATGAAACGCCTTGATCCAGAGTTTCTTCAGGTTTTCC
>JBAYNV010000022.1:0-20907 GCA_041678685.1 Clostridia bacterium | reverse complement strand
TATACTCTTATACATGAGAGACACTCTTTCCTTTCAATATTAAATTTTGCAAATACTATTTTAACAGAAAGTTTCGTCTCTCTCTTTTTATTTCATTTCCCTACAGTAACTTTACTCTAACGTAATCATATGCTTATAAATTGGTATTTATTTTTTCTACCATTGATGATAAAATCAACCCATAAAAGTCACAAAGGAAAATTGATAATATGAATACACAAAAGAATAATACCGGAAGTAAAACGAGTAAAAATAAGAAACAGGTATCCAAAACAAAATATAGACTTGGAAAATTCATTTTAATGGTCTTATTTGTTCTTATTGTTGCACTGCTTATTTATTTCATTCTGGATTGGGCGCTGGATATTGCACAAAAACGATATATAGAATCTTCAGAATCACCAGAAGCGCTTATCATTGCCATTGATCAGAATGATGCTGAACGGTCTTTGTATATATATAACAAAATTATTGAAAATAACCTTTTAAAGGATGATTTTATTATCGAGCTTAAAGATACTGTTAATACAAAATTTACTGATTTTTTCACTGAAGAATCAGGAAGCGGAAATGATACATATGATGTGCTTATGATTTTCCATTCATATCTTGATGATGATAATGTCGTATCTGTTATATCGTCACTGTATGAGATCTACCGTTCAACGGGAAGATCTTACGAGACATTCCAGAGTACATTGGAGTCCATCAATGACCTGGATACTGAAAGATTCAATGATATGGTGGTCCTCTATTTAGAAAAAGGCGCTGTTATAAATGATTCGCGCGAATCCTACAGAGAGGCTGAAAAGGAATTTGAAGCTTCGAATCTCCTGACAGCATATGAACTATATATGTCTGTTTCATCAGATGATCTGTATTTATATGATTCGGCAACAGATAAATGCAGTTCGATCAAAACTGCTCTTAAACAAAACCTGCTGGATACAGCAAAAACCTTTGAAAATGAAGGTGATATCGAGAATGCTTTTTATACTATGAAATCAGTTCCTGAGATACTTCTCGATGATCCGCAGATCATTGAATATACGAACTATATAAATGATCTTTATGAATCGTACCTAGAGTCGAATTATGTCGAGTATAAAGGCATTGTTTATAATATATTTTTTCATTCCCTTATCCTGTATCCTGATATAGCGTTCAACTCGTCTAGAGGCGCTGAATTCTTCAATGTCATGGCGACAAAGGAGGAATTCGTCAGCACATTGAACGAGTTATATAACAGCGGATACATCCTTATCGATACAGATGATATTTACGATACTTATACCGAAAATGGAATAAAATACATGAGGATAAAAGAAAAGCT
Source organism: Clostridia bacterium (assembly GCA_041678685.1). Lineage (GTDB taxonomy): Bacteria > Bacillota > Clostridia > DUPQ01 > DUPQ01 > DUPQ01. Next base: position 19,574 of record JBAYNV010000022.1, on the reverse strand, counting down.
TATGTTACCAGAAGGAAAGAAGCCTCTTGTCCTCTCTTTTGACAATATGTCATGCATATATTGGAATTTTGGTTTCTGTAAAAGAATCGTGCTTGATGGTAATGGAAATCTAGCTTCTTTAGTGATGGTCGATGGAGTGGAGACTACAACATATGACGGTGAACACATTCTGATACTTGAGCAATTCATAACTGAGCATCCGGATTTTTCATACAAGGGAGCAAGAGCTGTAATAGCCTTGAGTGGGACTGAAGGAATGTTCGGTTATGCGACAGATAAACTTGATTCATCCGATTATCAGGCACAGGTTGCAGGCGCGAAGAAAATAGCTGATAAACTGCATTCGCTTGGATATACTTTTGCTTGTCACAGTTATTATCATTACACTTCATCAAATGACATTTCTTATGAATACACTGATCTTGAATGGTTAAAATATGATACTGAACAGTGGAAGAAATATATTGAACCGATTCTAGGTGCTACTAATATTTATGTCACTCCGGGAGGTAAGAATTATTCTGTAGAAAAATTTATTGATGGTAACCATAATGATCCTTGTTACAATTATATTATTTCTGCCGGATTTCAACTTATTCTGAGTGTCGGAAGAAGCCAGGCATATACCAATAATATAATTGGAGTGAAGGATCCCATGTTTTTCTTCGGGACCTCACTGTACATTGATAGATTTGATATAGACGGGAAAAGCATGTATAAAACTGATATTACACTTATGCAGGTTTTTGGATTTGATGTTTCAAAGATCATCGACCCTACCAGAGCATATTACAAAGATATTCTGTTTAATTGATTATCTAAGTTTTTTATTTATTTGTGATATCACCGATAACTTATCCAGTGACCATTTTGGTTCATACAAAAGATCTTTTTTACAGTCTCCCGTCAGCCTGTGTATAATGAGCTTATTATCCAGTATGCGAATTGATTCAGCTACAGAATCCGTATATTCATCTTTTGAAATGATGTGAAAAGGATACTGCTTATAGTATTCATACATGGGCGAATTATATTGGATATATAATGAATGGAACTTGATCCCCCATAAATTTTTGTCACATATATATTTAATTGTGTTTATGAAGTCTTTCCCCGATTCATATGGAAGACCAAAGATGACATGTACGACTGTTTTCATCCCGATCCCGTTCAGTTTTTTAACACAGTCATCAAATATGATGTTTATATATCCCCTGTTTATCAGTTTTGTAGAATTTTCATTTGATGTTTGAAATCCAAGCTCTATCCACATAAATATTTTTCTATTATATTCATCAAGTAAAATAAGCACATCATCATTTATACAGTCAGGACGTGTTGCTATAGCCAGACCTACTATACCTTCACAGGAAAGAGCTTCATCATACTTTCTTCTGAGTTCATCAACATTTCCGTAGGTATTTGAGAAGCTTTGAAAGTATGCAATGAACTTATTCACTCCGTTATTCTTTGAATAAAGCTTCTTTTGTATTTCAATCTGTTCTGTTATTGAATTTCCGCCTTCTGTAAATTCACCTGATCCCTTGTCAGAGCAGAAAAGGCATCCGGTATTTCCGTTCACTCTGTTAGGGCACAAAAAGCCTCCGTCGATCGGAAGCTTCTGTATTTTTTCACCAAATTCATTTTTCAGATATTCTGATAAATTCAGGTACTTTTGCATATCAGATACAAGTATATTTTAAACTGTTATCTTCGAGAGATACCATTACCATCATACCGTCTTTCAGCTCATTTCTTATATACATTTCAGCAAGAACATCCTCAACATGCCTCTGTATGCTCCTTCTTAATGGGCGGGCACCAAATTTATCATCATACTTTTCGCCAATTATAAACTTCAAAGCATCATCCGAAACCTTAAGTATAATATTCTTTTCTTTGAGATCCTCTGAATATTCGTTTACCATCAATTTACCGATATCAAATATCTCAGCATCTGATAAACTTGTAAATACAACTATATCATCTACCCTGTTCAAAAATTCCGGTCTGAATATATCCTTGAGTGCTTCCTTAACTCTGTCATTATCATCAGTCTTCTCCTGAACATAACCGAATCCGCTGTTCTGGAATGATGTTCCTGCATTTGAAGTCATGATTATAATGGTATTTTCAAATTGCACGACTCTTCCCTTGCTGTCTGTAAGCCTTCCGTCTTCAAGTATCTGAAGAAGTATATTGAATATGTCAGGATGTGCCTTCTCAATTTCATCGAATAATAATAATGAATACGGGTTTCTTCTTACTTTCTCAGTAAGCTGCCCTGTTTCATCATATCCGATATATCCCGGAGGAGAACCTATTAGTTTGGAAATGGAATGTTTCTCCATATATTCACTCATATCAAGCCTTATCATAGAATCCTCAGATATGAAGAGTTCTTTAGCAAGTACTTTTGCCAACTGTGTCTTACCTACTCCCGTAGGACCAACAAATATGAATGAAGCAGGTTTTTTCTTTACTTTAATCCCTGATCTGGATCTTCTGACCGCCTTAGCAACGGCTTCTACAGCTGCCTTCTGACCGATTATCCTTCTGCTAAGCCTATTTTCAAGATCAAGTAACGCTTCGGATTCTATCTGGGTTATTTTCAATACAGGTACCTTAGTCCACATTTCAATAACTGAGGCTATGTCACTGACTGTTACTTCTATCCTGTTAGCCATTTCCTCATATTGCCTGATCTCTTCCCTTACCCTGCATTCATTTTCTTTCAGCTCCGCTGCTCTTTTATAATCATCAATGGAATCAGCAGAGGCGGCTGTTTCTTTTTCAGACAGAATATTTTCCAATTCATTTTTAAGAAGCTGCAGCTTAACTAACGCGTTATTATTCAGATTCGCGCGTGAAGCGGCTTCATCAATGACATCTATGGCTTTATCTGGCAGGAACCTGTCGGTTATATATCTTTCCGACAATATGGCTGCCTGTCTTATAGCTTCATCCGTGTATTTGACATAATGATGATCCTCATAGTATTTTTTTATCCCATCTAATATCTTAATTGTATCAGATACTGAAGGTTCATCGACCATTATGGGTTGAAATCTTCTTTCTAAAGCTGTATCTTTCTCAATATATTTACGGTATTCATTTATTGTCGTAGCACCTATAACCTGGATCTCGCCTCTTGATAAAGCAGGTTTTAAAATATTTGCAGCATTCATTCCACCTTCAGCATCACCTGCTGATATGATGTTATGTATCTCATCTATGACTAATATTATGTTTCCAAGCTCTTTTGCCTCATTTATTATACTTCTCATCCTTGATTCAAACTGGCCACGGAATTGTGTCCCGGCAACGATCCCGGTCATATCAAGAACATAAATTTCTTTATTAAGCAGTTTGGCTGGCACTTCCTGCTTTGTTATTTTAATAGCAAGACCTTCAGCAATAGCAGTCTTGCCAACACCTGCTTCTCCGATAAGACATGGATTATTTTTCTGACGTCTGTTAAGTATCTGTATCATCCTGTTGATTTCATTTTCCCTGCCGATGATATCGTCGATCTTGCCTTCGATAGCTTTTTTATTTAAATTCGTTCCAAAAGCATTTAGAAACTTTTTCTTTTCATCTTTTTTTGTTTCTTTTGTCTTGGTTGTCCTGTTTTTTTCTTTATTCTGATTTTCTACGTTTTCCTGAAAATTATTGGGTAAAGCCATATCATCCATATCCAACGACTGCAGGAATTGTCCCATCTGATTATTTATATTGCCGAGATCTTCTTCAGACATACCGGCATCTTTAATTAAATGATCTATGGGAGATATACCGCTTTTTTTGGCACACGGTATACAATAGCCTATCTGAGTATGCTGTCCGTTCTGTATTTTTGATACAAACACGACAGCAACATTCTTTTTACATATATCACATAACCTCATCTATAAATTCTCCTTACCATTTCATAATGGCAGATTTATTTTAGCATAAATATATTAAATTACTATGAATTATTACTTTCCAGATACTTTTTTAAATACTGTCCGGTATAAGAATTTTCATTTTCCATTATCTGTGCAACTGTTCCCGTAGCGATAACATAACCGCCTCTGTCACCACCCTCAGGTCCAAGATCAATGATGTAATCAGCACTTTTAATGACATCAAGATTATGCTCAATTATGATAACGGAATTACCTGCATCAACCAGCCTGTCAATGATCAGTAAAAGTTTTTTAACATCATCTATATGCAGACCTGTTGTAGGTTCATCAAGTATATAGATAGTCTTCCCGGTACTCCTTTTAGATAACTCATATGCAAGCTTGATCCTCTGTGCTTCACCTCCGGATAATGTCGTTGATGACTGCCCTACTTTAATATATCCGAGACCAACTTCCAACAAGACCTTGAGTTTCGGTTCAATGAACGGAATATTTTTGAAGAAGTAATATGCTTCTTCAATGGTCATGTCCAGAACATCCGCTATGCTTTTACCGTTATATTTCACTTCCAGTGTTTCAATATTATATCTCTTTCCTTTACATACCTCGCATGGTATATACACATCAGGCAGAAAATGCATTTCTATCTTTTTGATGCCGTCTCCGCAGCAGGATTCACATCTTCCGCCTTTTATATTAAAGCTGAACCTGCCCTTCAAGTAACCTCTTGATTTCGCTTCTTTGGTCATTGAGAATATTTCCCTTATATCATCAAACACACCTGTATAAGTCGCAGGATTTGACCTTGGAGTTCTTCCTATAGGCGATTGATCGATATTGATGACCTTGTCAAGGTTGTTCATTCCGTCAATTCTGTCATGATCACCGCTTCTGGTCTTTTTACCGTTGAGCACAAATGCAAGCTCCTTATAAATTATTTCATTAACCAGAGAACTCTTACCTGAACCGGATACGCCTGTGACGCACACTTCAACTCCTAATGGTATTTTTACATCAATATTCTTTAAATTATTCTGTCTTGCACCTCGCACAGACAGGAAATTCCCATTAGGTATCCTGGCGCTTTCACGCATCGGTATGAATAATTCGTGTGACAGATATTTGCCTGTTATCGATCGTGGAGAGTTTATTATATCTTCCACTGTTCCCTCGCCGACTACCTCACCTCCATGAATTCCTGCACCAGGGCCGATATCTATTATATAGTCAGCTTCATACATCGTTTCCATATCATGCTCCACGACTATGAGAGTGTTGCCAAGATCCCTCATCTTCTTTAGAGTCATCAACAATTTAGAATTATCCCTTTGGTGAAGACCTATGCTTGGTTCGTCAAGTATATATATCACTCCTGTAAGACCTGTGCCTATCTGTGTTGCCAGCCTTATACGTTGAGCTTCTCCACCTGATAATGTTGAGGCAGTCCTATGCAAAGTCAGATAATCCAATCCAACATCCACAAGGAATGTAAGCCTTGAATTGATTTCTTTTAAAAGTACTGATGATATCAATACCTGTGTTTCCGTCAGTGGAAGATTCGTAAAGAATTCCCTGCATTCCCTTATTGACATTGCAGTCACATCATATATATTTTTACCGTTTATCGTTATCGCAAGTATTTCCGGTTTCAGCCTTTTACCGTTACAGTCAGGACATGGTGAATCACTCATAAATCCTTCATAATACGATCTCATATATGGAGTATTTGTTTCAGTGTATCTTCTTTCAACGATCTTTATAAGGCCTTCGAATGCTTGATCAGCTGTAAATGATCTTGTTTTTGTCTCGTAATCTACATGTAATATATTCCCGTCAGTACCGTTCATAAGAATATTCTGAACTTCGTCCGGCAGTTCACAGAAAGGAAGATCCATTTTAAAATCATACTTTTTAGAAAGCATTTTATATAACGAATACAACATAGATCCTTTTTCAAATGACAAACCTGCAACACTCAATGCCCCGTTGATCAACGAAATACCTTTATCAGGTATTATCAGATCGGGATCAGCTTTAAGAAGCACTCCCAGACCGGTGCATTTCGGGCATGCTCCGAAGGGGCTGTTGAAAGATAGCATTCTAGGAGAAAGTTCATCCATGCTTATACCGCATTCAGTACATGCAAGTTTTGTTGAAAACACAATATCTTCTGTCAGATCAACATTTATCATGACCATTCCGTCCGCTTCCTTGATTGCTGTTTCAACGGATTCAGTTAATCTTTTTCTTATTCCTTCCCTGATAATCAACCTGTCGATGATTATGCTCACATCATGTTTCTTGTTTTTATCAATATTGATCTCATCAGTGGTCAGGTCGTACTGTACAGAGTCAACTATGATACGGATATATCCCTGTTTCTTCAGATACTCAAAATACTTCTGGAACTCCCCTTTTTTTCCTTTATATACGGGAGAAATGACCATGATTTTCGTACCATTTTCATTTTCAAGTATTTTTCCTATTATCTGATCTATTGACTGAGATAGTATCTCACGTCCGCAAATATGACAATGAGGAGTACCTATCCTTGCGAAAAGCAACCTTAAATAGTCATTTATCTCTGTGATCGTACCAACAGTCGACCTGGGATTATGGCTTGTGGTTTTTTGATCTATGGAAATAGACGGTGAAAGTCCCTCTATATACTCCACATCCGGTTTTGTCATAAGCCCTAAAAACATCCTTGCATAGGATGAAAGACTTTCTACATACCTTCTCTGCCCTTCAGCATAAATCGTATCAAAAGCCAGTGACGATTTACCTGAGCCGGATATCCCAGTCAGAACAACAAATTTATCCTTTGGTATTTTGACATCAATGTTTTTTAGGTTATTTTCTTTAGCACCTTTTATATTAATATATTTTAACATTAAAAATCAGTTTTTTCCTTTAGTATGACATCGTGTGCTCCGCCTTCTACAATACTTGTAGCTGAAACTAAAGTTATCCTTGCTGTATCATGCAATTCCTTAATAGTTCTTGAACCGCAGCTGGACATAGTATTTTTAATTTTAGCAATACATTTGTCAAGATTATCGGATAATTTTCCGGCATAAGGTACATAGCTGTCAACGCCTTCCTCAAATTTTATACCTGTATCAGAACCTACATCATATCTCTGCCAGTTTCTTGCTCTCTCAGAACCTTCACCCCAATACTCTTTAACATAATTGCTGCCTACTTTGATCACTTTCGTAGGTGATTCATCAAATCTGGCAAAATATCTCCCCATCATTACAAAATCAGCACCCATAGCTAAAGCCATTGTAATATGATAATCATATACAATGCCGCCGTCAGAACATATAGGAACATATATTCCTGTCTCTTTATAATACTTATTCCTCTCTTTAACGACATCAATTATTGAAGTGGCCTGGCCTCTCCCTATACCTTTCTGCTCGCGTGTAATACAGATGCTTCCGCCACCTATGCCTATTTTTACAAAATCAGCACCTGCATCCGCAAGATATCTGAATCCTTCAGCATCAACGACATTTCCTGCACCTACTCTTACTGTGCCTTCATACTTGTTTTTTACATACTGTATGGTATCATACTGCCACTCGCTGAAACCATCTGATGAATCTATGCAAAGTACATCCGCTCCTGCTTCTACCAGAGCTGGTACTCTTTCGGCATAATCCCGTGTATTGATACCGGCACCGCACATATATCTTTTTTCACGATCGAGAAGCTCCATAGGATTATCTTTATGCTCGTCATAATCCTTTCTAAAAACCAGGTATCTGAGGTTTTCATTGTCGTCTATTATAGGAAGGCAGTTTAATTTATGATCCCATATGATATCATTTGCTTCTTTTAATGAGACACCCATTTTACCTGTAATAAGTTTTGAAAACGGGGTCATGAATTCACTTACATGTTTATCAAGTGCATCACGCGATACTCTGTAATCTCGGCTTGTCACTATTCCTAATAATCGTCCCTGAGGTGTACCATCACTTGTTATAGGTATAGTTGAATGTCCGCTTTTCTCTTTTAATCTGATAACATCCTGCAGTGTATTGAAAGGAGTAAGGTTAGAATCAGAAATAACAAATCCGGCTTTGAACTTCTTTACCTTCATGACCATTTCCGCCTGTGCTTCTATCGGCTGAGAACAGTATATAAAACTCAATCCTCCGCGTTTTGCTAAAGCTATGGCTAATGTATCATTGGAAACAGATTGCATGATCGCTGATGTGAAAGGAACATTCAGGCATAAAGAAGGTTCCTTTCCCTTTTCAAATCTGACTAAAGGTGTTTTCAAAGAAATATTATCAGGATAGCAATCTCTTCTTGTTAAATTCGGTATAAGCAAATATTCGCTGAAAGTTCTCGAAATTTCTTCATATATCTGAGCCATGATTCACCTCACTAAATTTTTATTAATTTTACTACTTTTATATATTTGTGTCAAACATATTTTAAAACCCATATTTTCTCGTGAATTGCAAAAGTAAATTCCAGTATAATAGGTGGCTTATGGAATTTAGTCCTGCAATTCATCACCCATATTTTCTTATCCGATATATTTTTACTCTTCAGATATTATCGGATTATCAAGAACTTCTATATCAAAACTGTTAGCTTCAAAAATACCGGGTACTCCCGTATCGTGGTAGTAATAATTAACGGCAACATTTTTTATCTTATTATTTCTGACTGTAAAGCCGGCACTGCATTCATCAAGATATATACCTCCGGGAAACCCCTTTCTTTTAGACAGATGGCCCCATTTTGTCGTACCTTTTGTAATATAGCTCCTTTTTCGGTATATTTTCTCGATCGGTTCGTCGTTCGCTCCGCCATTATCGTGTATATAGTTATCTTCGATATAGGACCCATCCTGATTCGAAAGAGTGTATACCGCAGCACCATCATGCATGACAGTCATGATATGGTGGATCTCATTACCTCTTATATTGTTCTGCTTACATATGCTTGGTTCTCTTGGAGGGTCCGTTACTTTTGAATTGAATGTCAGGTTTGCTACCTGATCTACTGATCCCCAGCCCCATCCTAAAGATATGCCGGTATATGCTACGTTGTATATCAGATTATACAGGATCTTTACATTATTCACGTATCCGGCAAGTATTCCACAAGCGCCATTATACAGGCATCCTATATCATGTATATTACATTTTTCTATTAATGTATTGTAATTAATATCTCTTTCATCATCTGGATGAGCATCCTCATAATCGAATCCACCTATTATAACGCCACATGCACCTATATCATAAATATCAGATCCAGTAACAGTGGTATTCTTACAGCCTTCTCCTATATGGATGGCTGCACCTCCTAATTTACTGAATTCACATCCATTGAATGATATGCCATTAGAATATGCAACTTTTACAGCAGATTCCGAAACTGCAAAATGCTGGCCATCCGTTTCGTTTCCATTTCTGTAAGTAGTTGTACTTTGGCATTCACAGAAACCATTTTTAACAGGATCTTCCCATGTTGTATATTGGAACTTGATATTTTTAAATATTATATTTTCGCAGTTGGTTACACTTAGTATGTTTTCCAGATATGGATAAATAATATCGCACTTTTCTTTTTCCAGGTCTGTCGGTATATATTTGATAGTACTTTCAGACTTGTCATGGTAAAATGTGCCCTCCTTAAGAGCACTCTTTAGATTCGCAAGTTCCGTCGGCGCACCTGCTCTTGTAGAGCCTTTTGTCTGCAGTTTTCTGAATTGCTCATAATTCAATCCCACGAATATACCATCTTCGGTTTGTTTGACATATTCACCGTTTGCTATATTCTGTGTCCAGCCGACATTGAATATGAACTCAATATTCCCAGCTTTTTCTTTAAGAAGTTCTTCGTGTGTAGTCAGATACCCTTTATATAATTTTATAGTATTCAAACCGTCAGCAAAATCCTCGGAAATATCAGAGAAGATAAAATCTTCTCTTTCTGTTTTGCTCCACCCTTTTGCAGGAAGGTTATATGCTTTGGATTTATATCTTCTTATCCCATTCACAAAAATACTATTTGGAAACATTGATTTTTTCATTTCATGTTTCCCGCCGCTTATGATGACATTTCCGCATCCTTCAAATTTAACATTCTTTAAGCCGTTAAGTATAATAGGCACGTCGATCTCATATATGCCTTGCCCGATGATGATATCTGACTGACCGTTAATTATAGCGTTTTTTAACTCATCTACATTATTTATTTTAATAGACATAGGGGTTGTTCTCCATTTCATATTTTATTGTTGTGCTTATACCATGTCCAGGTAAGATAACAGTATCTTTGGGATATTTATATATTATATTTTTTATAGAAGATGATATAAGGCTGCTGTCACCTGCACCAAGATCCGTTCTGCCAATAGATTCGAAAAACAATGTGTCTCCGGTAAACATGTAACCTTCAGTATAAAAACATATACATCCGGGGGTATGCCCCGGAGTATGTATTACCTTCAATTTCAAATTACCGACAGTAATGCAGTCATTATCAGCAAGAAAAGTGTCCGGTACCTTAAAATGGATATGCATACCAAACAGCAGCGAACCGTTTTTATATTCATCTTCATACAGGTCTTTATCATCATAATGGCCATATGTGTTGATACCGGTCTCTTTTCTTAGCTCTTCACCATAAAGTATGTGATCGATATGAGCATGCGTATAAATGATATATTTGAGAGTACATTTTAAATTTTTCAACTCATCAGTAACGGCTGAGGATCTGATACATGGATCTATCACTAAGGCTTCACTGTTATCATAGACTATATAGCAATTGGATCCAAGTAAAGGACTGCTTTTCTTTATAAAATTCATTTCTTACCTTTTTCATCAGTATTTAATTTATCTTTTGAATTTAAAATGATCGTTACAGGACCGTTATTCAATATCGAAACTTGCATATTTGCTGCAAATATACCCGTTCGAACAGGAACATCATAATTCTGTCTGATATATTCTATTAAAGAAGAATACATTTCATTTGCTTTATCAGGTAATGCTGCATTTATGAAAGATGGCCTGTTACCTTTTCTACTATCAGCTGCAAGTGTAAACTGGCTTATGACCATAAGTTCGCCTTTGACATCCATCACGGAAAGATTCATTTTCCCTTCATCATCACTGAATATCCTCGTGCGGACCATCTTATCTGCAATGTATTTCATGTCCTTTTCTGTGTCTCCATTTACAACACATAAAAGTATATTCAGTCCATTTGATATTTCTGAAATCACTGTATGATCGATCGCAATACTGCTTTTGAGAACTCTTTGAATTACAGCTATCATTTCAGTTTTAGCCTCTTAGAAAATCTTGTTATATCATATACTCCCGGTATCTTTCTTAATTTCCTGTTCAAATTCGTGATCTCATCTTTATTGTGTATCATAACACGCACTCTTATTTCCGCAGAGCCATCTTTTCCTACTCTGGCATCAACACCGTTGCATTGTATCTTCTGATCACCCAGAAATTTCATTATATCCGCAACGAGATTAGCTCTGTCGTATGCTTTTATATCCAACTGCGTCTCATAACTTTCCAGAGTCGTTGTATCCCACCAAACATCTATCTTTCTGTATTCAAATTCTTTATCATTGATGATATTGATACAATCGTTTCTATGTATCGTGACGCCTCTGCCTCTGGTGACATAACCCACTATATCATCGCCGGGTACCGGATTACAGCATTTACTGATTTTTACCATGCAATTCGATATATCCTTAACATTGATACCTTCGATACTTTTCTGGTTTTTCTGATTTGTTTCAGGCTGATCAGGTTTGACAGGGATAAGATCCTCCTTGTGTTCTTTTTGATACTCCTCTTTTAATTTTGATATTATTTTATTTGTTGAAATACCGCCGTAACCTATTGCACACAATATATCATCAAGCTCAGTATAGTTATATCTTTCAAAAACTTTCTCATAGTAATGAGGCTTCAACAGATCGATAGGATTATATCCCTGTCTCTTGATCTCCTTCAGCAACTGTTCTTTACCCTTATCAACATTTTCCTGGCGTTTTTCTTTCCTGAAATACTGTTTGATCTTGGTTCTAGCCTGGCTTGTTTTAACTATCTTAAGCCAATCACGGCTTGGACCTCTTGAAGTATTACTTGTGATTATTTCAACGATATCACCCGTCTGAAGCACATAAGTCATAGGTACGATCTTACCCCCGACTTTTGCGCCTATCATTTTATTACCGATCGCTGAGTGAACATGATATGCAAAATCTATTGGATTTGATCCCTGCGGGAGATTAATGACATCTCCCTTAGGTGTGAATACAAATACTTCAACATCAAATAGGTCATTTTTCAGATTTGAATAGAACTCATCTTCATCTGTTGTTTCTTTCTGCCATTCCACCCATTGAGACAGCCACTCTAGATTTGCTGTCTGGTCTCCGCTTTCCATTTTCTGTTTGTATTTCCAGTGTGCGGCGATACCGTATTCAGCAACTCTGTGCATTTCCCATGTCCGGATCTGTACTTCAAAAGGTTTTCCGTTCCTGCTTATTAAAGTCGTATGCAGAGACTGATACATATTTTTCTTAGGCATTGCAATATAATCTTTGAACCTTCCGGGTATTGGCTTATAGTTTTCATGAAGCATTCCTAAAGCAAAATAACATTCCTTGACATTATTGACTATTATCCTTAATGCAAAAATATCATATATTTCATCCAGAGTTTTACTTTGTGTGACCATTTTTCTGTATATGCTGTAAAGGTGTTTTACTCTTCCTTCAACATGGCCTTCGATATCGTTCTTTTTCAGATCGACTGCAAGGTCTTCTTTAAGGCTTTCGATCAGATCGCCTGTCTTTTTCCTTCTGTCATCCATCTGTTTTTTAAGATCATCATATTCTTCAGGATAAAGATGCATGAAGGCCAGATCTTCGAGTTCCACGCTGAACATCGACATACCAAGCCTATGAGCTATCGGAGCATATATATCCATAGTTTCTTTTGATTTTTCGATTTGGCTTTTCTTGGTTTTATACTCAAGAGTACGCATGTTATGGAGTCTGTCGGCAAGTTTGATTATGATGACCCTAATATCCTTGTTCATTGCCATGAACATATTCCGGATATTTTCCATCTGCTGCTCTTTCTTTGTTTCAAGCGATATATTCGTCAATTTACTGACGCCTTCAATAAGAAGAGCGATCTCATTACCAAACATATTCTTAATATCTGAGGAAGTGTATTTTGTATCTTCTATTACATCATGTAATAGTGCAGCGGCAATTGTTTTGGAGTTCAATTCAAGTGTCGCAAGTATCCTTGCGACTTCTATACAATGAATGATATATGGTTCGCCGGATGCTCTTTTCTGTTCACGGTGACCGTCAAGAGCGATTTCATATGCTTTATTGATCAACTCAAAATTGCTGTTTGGGTTGTATTGCTTTATTTCATCTATTAATTTGGCATATAAGATCTCATACTGTTCCATTTGCTTTAGCCTTTAAAAAAGTTTTTGAGTCATCCAAATCTTTTTTTACACTTCTATTTATTTCGTTTATGAATACATATTCAAAATTCATGTTATTGTATTTAATAATACACAATTCCTGCAGAATATCAAGAATTATGAGAAATGATCCAGGTTCATCGATCTTCCTGAGTTCGTACTTATATTCCGTTCCGTTGCTTACTATTTCTTTAAATATCCTTGCGATATGTTCCCTGTTGATGAATTTATCAGTGTATGCGTATGATATCAAACTGTCAGTCATTCTATCTTCCATGTTAGAAAATTTCATGTCCAGTATCTCGCAGGACACACATTCGTTGTTATTAAATGTATTTAATGACATTTTAAAAACTATGTCATACTCATGTCCTTCGATTATTATCTTGTCAGCAGAAGAGATATTGAATGCAATACAGTTTATATATTTGTTGTTTTTTGAAAAGGTCATGCTAAGATGATTATTATCTTTTCCCAAGTGTTTCTTTTCTCTTAATATTGCATTTTTAACTATGAACACAGGATTTTCATTTTCACATCCGTAAGGTTCCAGACAGCTCATTGTCTTAACATTTGCTATTGTTATGTCATTTGCATCAATAGAGAAATCTACTTTAATCGATTTTTTACTTTTGACCTCAAAACCGGAATTTTTTGCATAATCATTTATCATTCGAGAAAAATCAGGTATATCGTTCTGGTGAATAGAAAGGCCGGCAGCCATTCTGTGACCGCCATATTTGATAAGTTTGCCATCACATGCAGCAAGAGCACTTACCAGATCAAATCCCTCAACAGAGCGTCCAGAACCTGTAGAAATGGCATCGTCACCTGTCTGCAATAATAATACCGGCCTGTTATATCTTTCTACTATATGCGACGACACGATTCCAATTATCCCCTGGTCCCATTCCTTATCAGCGCACACTATCACTTTAAGTCCATTAAGATCGATCTCTTTTTCGATACATTTTATGACTTTGCCAGTAATTTCTCTCTGTTCATTCTGTCTTCTGATATTAAAATCATTCAATTTCTTAGAAAGATCTATACATTCGCTTTTATCGTCTGTAAGAAGAAGCCTTATAGAGTAACATGCATTATCCATTCTTCCTGATGAATTTATCTTTGGGATCAGATTAAAAGCTAACTGATTTGAAGTAAGTTTTTTTGTGCTGTCAGGAAATGACAATTCTATTAAGGATCTAAGGCCGGGATTATCGGTATTTCTCAAGATATCCATACCTATTTTGGCGATCACCCTGTTCTCATCCGTCAGAGGGACAAGATCAGCTATCGTTCCTAAAGCAGCAAGATCTATATATCTTAGATACTCATCACCACGATCCAGTCTTACGCAAAGAGCCTGGACAAGTTTTAATGCCACTCCTGCTCCGCATAATTGTTTAAAGGGATAGCCGCTATTTTCTTCTTCAGGGCATATGACAGCAAATGCATCTGGAAGCTGTGATTCAGGTACATGATGATCAGTGATTATACAGTCGATCCCGATTTCATTTACAAATTCTACCTGATGTAATGATGTTATGCCGCAGTCAACAGTTATAAGCAGAGAAATATCTTCATCAAGTATATCCTCGAGAACATCAGAGTTTAGACCATAACCGTCCTTCTTCCTGTCAGGAATGAAATACTGTACATTTACTCCTAAAGATAAAAGAAATCTGTAGAGTATAGCTGTTGCAGTTATACCATCAGTGTCATAATCACCATATACTACCACACCTTCCATATTATCGAGCGCATCAATGATCCTGTCGACTGCCTTATTCATTTGTCTAAATAGAAAAGGATCGTATAAATCCATGATTTTTGGGTAAAGGTATTTATCTATATTGCATATTTTTCTGCTCTTTAGTATTTCTTCTGCTATATTCCTGCCTTTTATGTCACGTGTTTCAGTTGTATTCCAATCATTTTTAAAAATCATTTATACTCGATCATCCCAACCGGTGCGACACCATCTTTAAATGATCCGGCAGTACAGAAATCCTTTCCGATCACGAGTTTTCCTTCAAGGTCCATATACATCCAACCGGAATTATCATAATAGTCAGTTTTTACTGCAGCCAGACTTTCACTGAAAGAATATGCCATATAATATTTTGCTTTTATCACCATTTCATTGTTTTTATCTATATATCCCCATAATGCGTCTTCAAAATTTGTACCGGTAAGAACAGGGGCAAAACCTTCAGTGAACGCAGAAGTGTTATAATATGTCAGCGGGATCACTATATTACCTTCCATATCGATGTAACCTGCATCTGCTGCTTCTTCATCAAGGCTTAATTTAACTGATGCTAATCCTTCGCTGAATATGCCTGCATACGAATATGCAGGTTCTATTACGACCTGACCGGATTTATCTATGAAACCGCATAAACCTGCATTTCCGGAACCTACCTGTATTTTTGCAAGACCCTCGGAAAAAGATGCCGCAGCATCATATTGCGGATCTATCACATACTCGCCTGTAGTATCGATATATCCCCAAAGAGAGTATGTCTCATCTTTTACATTTGATTGGACACATGCAAGCCCTTCGGAAAAAGGCAATGCATACATGAATTCCTTTTCAAATGCTATATTATTCTGCGTGTCTATAAATGACCATAACTCAGTATCATATAGTTGTACTGGGGCAAACCCATTTGAAAATATACTTACATCAAGGTATTGAAAGTCGATCACAACATTACCCTTATAATCGCAAAAACCCCATTTATAGTATTCGTCTATACCTTGCCTTACAGGGAAGAATCCTTCATTTCCTATTTTGATACCGGTAAAAACAGGTTTAACGATATATTCTCCTTCTGTATTTATAAGGCCATAAAGATATTGGGGGAATTTTATGATATCACATGCGCTCATCAGCATAAAACAAATCATTAATATGCAGATAAATATGATGGCGATCTTTTTCTTTCTCATCATCAGTTACTTAGCATCCTTTAATGCGATCCCCAACTCGTTCAGTTGTTTTTCGTCAACAGTATTAGGAGCATCTGTTAACGGACATGCACCGCTTTGTATCTTTGGAAATGCTATTACATCTCTTATATTATCAGTTCTCCCAAGACTCATGGTAAGTCTGTCAAGACCATAAGCCATTCCGCCGTGAGGAGGAGCACCGTATTTCAATGCATTAAGCAGGAATCCAAATGACGCCTGAGCATTTTCTTTGGTAAATCCCAAAACCTCAAGCATTTTCTCCTGAAAATCCGTATCATGTATCCTTATACTTCCACCGCCTATTTCTTCACCGTTAAGTACGATGTCATAGGCTTTTGCTCTTACTCTGCCAGGATCAGATTCAATATATTGTATGTCTTCATCCATAGGTGATGTAAATGGATGATGCACAGCATAATATCTCTCGTCTTCTTCATTCCATTCAAATAATGGGAATTCAATTACCCAAAGGAATCTGTAATCATCGCTTTTCACAAGGTTCATCCTTCGTGCTAATTCTTTTCTCAGTGCACCAAGCGAATCAAAAACAACTTTGTTTTTATCAGCAACTATAAGTATCAGGTCATTCGCTTTACCGTCAAATGCATCTATGATCTTTCGCAACTTCTCTTCATTAAAAAACTTATTGATCGAACTGCTTACTTCATTATTCTCACTTATTTTGATCCATGCGAGCCCCTTCGCTCCGTAATCTTTGACAAATTCAACTAGTTTGTCAATTTCCTTTCGTGAGTAAAAGCCACAACCTTTTGCATTTATGCCTCTTACTGAACTGGATCTACTGCATGAATCGGTGAATACTTTGAAATCACAGTTCTTTACCAATTCTGATATATCATTTAATTCCATACCGAATCTTATATCAGGTTTATCACAACCAAACCTGTTCATCGCTTCATCATAAGTCATTCTATTGAAAGGAATACTTATATCAGCGTTCAGTATTTCCTTAAATAACTTTTTTAGAAATCTTTCGTTTGTTTCGATTACATCACTGATATCAACAAAACTCATTTCAAGATCGATCTGAGTGAATTCAGGCTGTCTGTTAGCTCTTAGATCTTCATCTCTGAAGCATTTCACTATTTGATAATACCTGTCGAATCCGGATATCATCAGAAGCTGCTTTAAAAGCTGAGGAGACTGAGGTAATGCATAAAAGTTACCGGGATTTACCCTGCTAGGCACTAAATAGTCTCTTGCACCTTCCGGAGTGCTTCTTGTAAGTACAGGTGTTTCTATTTCAATGAATCCATTTTCATTATAAAAATCACGTGTACATTTAGCTATTCTGCTTCTTAGCATTATATATTCCTGTTGTTTTGGCTTGCGAAGATCAAGAAATCTGTATTTTAATCTTAAAAGCTCGCTTGTTGAAGTATTATCCGCCATATCGATCGGCGGAGTAAGGCTTTCCGATAATATTCTCAGTTCATTTACTTCCAGTTCAACATCACCTGTTTTAATATTGGGATTTTTATCTTCCCTTTCATTCAATATACCTTTTACAGCGATACAGTATTCACATTTGACGTCAGATGCCTTCTTAAACAGATCCTCGTTTTTCTCACCCCTGTAAACGATCTGCATGATACCTGATCTGTCTCTTAAATCGCAAAAAATCAGGCTTCCAAGATTTCTTGATCTATTCACCCAACCCATCAATGTAAGTTCGTTTCCTATATCCTTCATGGTATAGTCAGCACAGTATCCGCTTCTTTTCAATCCCTTTATATTTTCCATTCTCTGCCTCAAATCTTATTTTCAATTATCCTATTGATAATTGAATCAATACTTACTTCTTTTGATTCCTGATCCAACATATTCTTTATTATAGCCTTATTTGTATCTATTTCATTATCACCGAGGACGATACAGTATTTTGCGTTCTTTTTATCTGCAAATTTCAATTGTGCCTTCAGACTTCTTTCGCATACATCTATTTCGCAATATATACCTTTTGATCTAAGTTCATTAACCAGTTCCCTTGCTTTTAGATAACCTTTTTCACCCATATATGCAAAGAATATTAAAGGTCTTGCTTTTTCTGGTAAAACTATACCTTCCTTTTCAATCGAAGAAAGTAGTCTTTCAACACCCATAGCAAACCCAATACCAGGTGCATCACTTCCTCCAAGTTCCACAACTAGTCCGTCGTATCTTCCACCTCCGCAAACTGTATCCTGAGCACCGATACCATTCATGACAAATTCAAAAACGGTTCGTTCATAATAATCCAATCCTCTGACGATCTTTTTGTTTATAACATACTGTACACCCATTTCCTCAAGTCCTTTTATGACTTTCTTGAAATGTTCATCACATGATGGGCATAAATTATCCAGCAGTTTTGGGGCATCTTCTGATAATTTTGCGCATTCCGCATTTTTGCAATCCAAAAGCCTCATGGGATTTCTTTGATAACGTTCTTTACAGTCTTCACACATACCGGATATTTTATCACTATAATATAATTTAAGCTTTTCGTTATATTCTTTTCTGCATTGTTTGCATCCTATGCTGTTGATATTCAGCATCAGATCATTCAGTCCGATCTTCTTAAAAAACATATTCAGCATCGCTATGATCTCAACATCGGTATTGGCTGAATCTGAACCTATTACTTCCGCACCTAACTGATTGAATTCACGGTATCTGCCTTTTTGAACATTTTCATATCTATATGCGGTTATATTATAAAATAACTTAATAGGCTGAGTATTCGATGACATACCATTTTCAATATAACTTCTGACCACCGATGCGGTTCCTTCCGGTCTCAAAGTAAGAGATCTTCCGCTTTTATCAAAAAAAGTATACATCTCTTTCTGAACTATATCAGTTGTATCTCCTACGCCTCTTTTAAAAAGTTCAGTACTTTCGAATACCGGGAATCTTATCTGCTCATAACCGTAATTCTGCATGATATCAGCGAATTTATTCTCAATATATCTATATTTGACTATTTCATCAGGCAATATGTCTTTTGTTCCTTTTGGGATCGATATCCTCATTTTTCCTTGTATGATATAGTCGATGGCTAAATCATACGCTCCTTTCTAATTTTTTTGCTCTTTCCGTTGTATCTGTAGTATCTTGAAAGCTGAAAGAGCATTGTAGGTTATTCTTTCAAGATACCGC
>JBAYNV010000021.1:0-22233 GCA_041678685.1 Clostridia bacterium | reverse complement strand
CTCTATAAGGAGGGTCTTTGCGCCTTTGCCGCCCGCACCAATAGCAGCTGCCAGCCCGGCAGGGCCTGCGCCTACGACAACTACATCGAAACGCTCAGCCGCATCATTCATCTTTTACCCCTTTTGTGTCGCCATACAGTATACGGCTCCCCGAACCGCTCTTTAAAACCTCATCATACGGTATATTCTTTTCTTCAGATATTATCTTCAGGACCTGCGGTCCGCAGAAACCTCCCTGGCATCTTCCCATTCCCGGGCGGACCCTTCTTTTTACGCCGTCGACGGTATCACATGGGACGGGCCTGTTCAGCGCGGCTTTTATCTCGCCTAAACTTACTTCCTCACATCTGCATATAATGACGCCGAAATCCTTATCTTTGCATATGAGCTTCTGCCTTTCCTCATCGGACATGGCCGCAGTACGGGGTATGCCCTTTCTTATAGGATCGAAATCCGCTCTGTCTTTCACCGGCTTCCTGGCTTCCAGGATCTCTTTGGCCATACGCGCCACATCCACTGCTATTGCCGGCGCAGCAGTGAGCCCGGGAGACTGTATACCTGCGGCATGGACTATGTTTTTTGTAGACCTGCCTTTTGTCACGACGAAGTCCTCTTCGTATGTAGCTGCCCTTACGCCTGTATAGTAAGTTATGATATCTCTTTTATCCAGTCCGGGAAGAGTCGCTCTCTGTTTTTTAAGCGTTGCCTCTATGCTCGGTCCGGTCGTCGAAAAGTCTTCTCTTTCATATGTTTCCGCGGCATCGGGCCCTATGAGGAAATTGCCGTCTGATGTGGTCATTATCCCTCCGCCTTTGCTGTGGGTCTTCTTTATCGCGGATGTCCCGTATGACGATACTATGATATCGTATCCCTTTGCAACCTTCTTGTCGATTATTGCGTTTGTTCCTTTTCTCGCATGTATCGTAAAGAACCTGTCATCTGCCATTTGCGCTATCACATCGGAAAATACGCCTGCGGCATTTATTACCGCTTCAGGATATATCCTCCCTCTGTTCGTCATTACCGATCTTATTTCCCCGCCTTTCACATCCATTCCGGTAACGGCAGTATCAAGGCAGAGCGTCACTCCGTTTTGTACTGCATTTTCCGCATACGCTATGGTAAGCCCGTAGGGGCACACTATACCGGCGGTCGGAAAATATATCGCGCATTTTATATCCTTATCCAGGCCTTTTATCTTCCCGTTGAGTTCTTCCCTGCTTACATATCTTGAAGGGACCTTCATGTACTTCCAGTATTTCCTTGCCATTTTGGATATGAGTTTCATATATGTCTTTTTAAAGCACAGATACTGGCCCGGTCTCTTGAACGGCACATCGAGCTCTTTGCATATGCGGTCGTACATGGCGTTTCCCATGCTGTTGTATTTCTGTTTCACCTGCCCGGGAAGAAGATCCACTCCCGGATGTATCTCGCCGTCGTTTCTGGAGGATGCGTGTAAAGCAACATCATGCTCCTTCTCGACAAGGATTATATCAAGATCGTATCTTGACAGTTCCCGGGCGATCGCACAGCCTATGATGCCTGCTCCAATTATGAGCACATCGCAGTGACGGCCGGAAAGTGACGAATCATTTATATCGGGAAGCTTCATCTTTGGGATCTCGCCGCCTGTATATTCTATATCATTGATCACTCCATGGTATTTCTTTTCATTGACAGCCATCTGACCGGCTTTTACTATATCGTCCCAAACATTTAAAGAGCCTGTAAGGACCACGCATCCTTTTTCTTCATGCGCCGTAACAGCCTCTCCAAATTCCTTATTCAGATTTTCATTCAGCTTTCGAATAAGATCCATATCATCCCCAACTATCCATACCTCTGCTTTGATTATATATCATCTGACGGCCAAGATAAATAGGATCACGCCTTATATAAGGCTAAAAGCATAACATGCCGAATCTCTTTGGGTCATGGAGGGTATCGCACATATATGTCCTCTCGTTTTTATATGCCCCTGACCAGTACATCATAAGATCCCTTCTCACACCGGAGTCTCTGTCGTTCAATATGATATCGAATCCCCATACATCACCCTTGACCGGAGCCCCGCCCAGACAGTGGAAAGGTATATCAAGGCATATGTCATACCCCTTCTCTGTCATATATACCGTGACCGATATTTCCTTTATATCCTTTATGCAATCGGTTATAGGTTCTATCCTGGATATATTCCCATTGACTCCGGCTTTTACGAATAATCCGTAAACGCCGTCAGTGAAAAGCTCCACGTCTTTATATCCTTCATCCCTTCTGTCGAAGTATATCTGGACGGAATCGTTGTCACAGTCATACTTGCCTCCGCTGAACAGAACATGGTTGTCATTCACATGCAGCATCATTGATATCGACGATCCGGATGATACGAATATCATGCCTTCCAATGACAGATCGTCTTTACCTGTCCAGTGTCTTTCCGCGCGTGCTATCTGAGATGGCGAATCCATTACTATATTCGCATTCCAGGGCATCTTTGTCATAGGGATCTGCCTTTCATAATATGGGATGAAGAGACACTTTTTTGTAAATTCGTCACGGTCTTTATTGTATTTCACCTTAAGGACGGTATCCTCATATGAAATACACTCATTATCCAGTTTAACCCTTGATATGCGTTCTTCATAAGGCGCCAAAGTCAATGGTTCTTTGAACAGTTCGGTATCTGTCTGTTTGTCGGATATGTTCTTTGCAGATACGCATACGGGTTTACCTTCAGTCGTCTGATAATCGATCCATTTGGCAAAAACGACAGGATCTTTCACAGCCAAAGGCGTGCGGGGCCTTTGGCTGGCTTTCTTTATTATCGTGTTATTGTTTTTTGTTTCTGCAACGGTGACACTGTTTTTATCGATCATGATCTGCGTACGGTCACTGTTAACAAATTCGATTTCGTATATCCCGTCTTTAACTGATCTGAAACTCTTTACTATACTGTTATTTCCTTTAGGCACATCCTCATAAATGCCTGTAAATGAGCATGCATACCCGTTTTCATTTTCTTTTCCTTCCTTTTCCTGTATCAGTATCGGGAAAAGCTTCGGGATGAATTTAGGCGGTCCATAAGCCTTTGCCTCATACATGTTCTCTTCATACTGCGTCGCCGTGTAAACACATAGGGAAGCTTCATCCTTATCAAATCTGCACACATGGCTGCCTCTGACCGGTCCGCCTTTTATATCGTGCAGAAAATCATAAGCAGCGCCTTTCAGTTTTGCTTCCTTAGCATCATCAACGTTTATATGCAGTTCTCCGAAACCGTGCAGGACACTGTGGTATCTGTGCTGCTTTTTGGCTTGGACTTGAGTGGAATCGAATATAATGCCTTCGTCGAAAAGTATTACTGTGCGTGTTACATCCGTGCCGACATAAAGGTTTCTGACCGTTGCTCTTGCTATATCGAAACTTCCGCAGTTTTCGAATATATCGTAATCGCCATCGACTGTCATATGCTGCTGGCCGTCTTCATTCACGGTATTATGCCCTAAAGTACTTCTGTAATACCTTAAATGGTCAAGATAATAGTTGCCTGTCCCGTAATCCGTGAACCATCTTCTTCCGTTTAAAAAGCATGTTATATTCAGTCTGTCAGGATGTCCGTGGCCTCCTCCGAAATATCCGTAATCCAGGTTTATATAGTTGCCATTTCTTCTCAATACAGCCAGTCCTGTTCCCGTCATGTTTATCGATCCGTTTACGGGAAGGCCTCTCTCGCTGCCAAGATCAGGAGTCACATTAAGGAAGCTTCTCCAGTCAAGCTCGCTTCTTGTTGCGAACGCAGGTTTGAACATATCCATTATGCCTGCTGCGCTTGCAAGTGATGACCTGTTCTTTACTTCATCGGAATATGCCAGGTTGAGCATCCTGCCCAAGGCTTTATCCTTGTACCTTGTATAAGCCACTTCATACAGCCCGCAGTACCACCTCTGTGCAAGCATGTTGGCATACGGTGAATCTTTTCTTGAAGGGAAGGTAAAGTCAGGCTGCAGGGACTTTAAAGGCCCGTCGAACATATCCTTGATAGTGTGTCCTTCAAAAGACATGGAATAAAAATCTATGCCGTTATGCAGGCACATTTCAGCAATATTCACCATTGAAGGCACGGTCGCAAAATGGTAATTGTCGCCTTCATACCATAAGCCGTCTTCAAGAACGGAGTATTTCATATGTGCCGTAAAACCGTGTTCACCGTAAAGGGCATGATCGAGCATTTCCTTGTCGTCTCTTAAAAGCGCGACTGCGCACATGGCAGTATTGTTGAATGCCTGACGGTTGTTCCACCTTTCGTCATAATCCCTTATGACGTCAGCTGAATCCTTAAACATATCCACGATCGCTTTCCTGTCGCTTTCCGTAAAGCATTTACAGTCATTGACCATATCGTATCCGCATGCAAAGTATGTGAGCCATACCGAGTCCATGAAAGTGGACTGGAATACTTTTGTTGTACCTATCTCATTGTCGTTATTCGGATAGGAAGGGAAGTACTTAACATAATCCCTTAACATATCCCTTACCGTAACGGCGTATTTTTCTTCTTCCGTTACTATATACGCTATGCCAAGATATACTGACATCTGCGAAAGCCATGAATGATACTGCGTGATCCATGCTCTTTTATACGGTTCATCCTGATAGTTTATACCGCATACCGAACATTCGAAAGATGACGGGTCATAAGGGTCAAAACGTAAGGGTATATTATGCGCGCGGCATGTCTCATTGAAGACATATCCTTTGAGCTTAGGAACGGAAAATCCTTTTCTGACCATTTCATCACACATATCTTTTATGCGTGCGAACGCGTTCTTGTACCATGGATAAATTTCAAGATTCTTTTTTATACCTTCTATTTCGACCGGACTTGTAAACAGATGTGGAGCTGACATGATATCACCGCCTTAATACTTTTATGAAATCATCATATCACAAATCGATACTGCTGATGTGCCCCATAATACATATATATATTGGATTTTATCGTATCGTTATGGTATATTCTACTTACACAAAAGAGGTTGTATGAAAGATAAAATGAAAAGATCCAGACTTGATACGATAATATTTATAATAGGGATAACGGCTTTCGGGATCATCAACATGGTGAATCCAAATAAACCTACGATGTCCGTACAGGAAACGCGCATGCTTGCCACAAAACCTGTATTCAGCTTGTCTTCACTGATCTCGGGTAAGTATTTTTCCGGATGGAACGATTACTATTCGGATACAATCCTTCTAAGAGATGAGATAATGCTTGCGAATATAAATGTCAAAAAAGCATTCGGTCTTGGAAAACAGTCTGTTTCCATTGTGGTCGTAGGAAATGATCAGAACACGCCGACCCCTACTCCGAAAACAACAGAACAGCCTGTTGAAACGCTGTCACAGGGGCCTGCACCGTCAGGACAGGAAACGGAGACACCGACGCCTTCCCCTGAACCGACTGAAGAGGAAAACACAAACAGCGGTGAAGCGACCGGCATGTATATAACGATCGACGGTGAAACATTCAAACTTGACGATTACAGCGAAGAAGCATATGACAACTATGCTTCATATATCAATACGTTAAAAACCATGGCAGGTCCGGACATAGAAGTCTATAGCATGCTGGCTCCTTCAAGAGGCACTTATCTGGCTCTTACGAAATATGAGTTCTTAAGTTCAAGAGCTGCCGATGCCGATCAGATAAACAGCAAGATAGACCGTTCGGTCAGGACCGTGAATGTTTTAAAGGCTATAATGGAGCATGTTGATGAGTACATATATTACAGGACAGACCATCACTGGACGCATCTTGGAGCGTATTACGGTTACTGCGAGCTTATGAAGACCATGGGAAGAGAAGATGAAATAATCCCGCTTGAAGACTATACCGAAACTCTTGTTGTTGACGGTTATCTGGGATTTTACAACAGGCCGTATCTCACTGAAGCGGATTACAAAAATCCTGACACGATAACGGCATATTACCCGATAGTGGATTATACATTCACATACATGTACCACGACATGCTGGTGGATAAAAGGCTTATAAACAAAGACCGCGTCGTTGAAGGCAAGGATTATTACCTCCTGTTCTCGGACGGAGGCTTTGGAAACGTCAGCACTATAACGACTTCAGTTAAAAACGGGAAAACGTGTTTTCTCATTAAAGACTCTTTCGGGGATTCGCTTCTGACATTCCTTCTTCCCCATTATGAGACGATATATGTCACTGATTCAAGAACATATGACAAGGCATACTGTAACGGACTTAATATCGTGGATTATGCTAAAGAAAAGGGCGTGGATGACATAATCGTTAACTACTGGATAACTGAAATAACATATATAGACGATTTCATGGCAAAGGCATGGGCTACATTAGAGTAGACTCTGACCGGTCAATATACAGTCATAATACTCTCGTACGTCAGTTGATATTTAAGAGAATGAAATATATAATTTATATACTAAGCAGAACATATCACTGAATAATGGAGAATAAAATGAATACTTTAAAAGAGAGAGAATGGCAGGAACGATTTGGCTGGATCTGGTATCATGAAGAGGAAATATTCCGTTTTACCCAGGAACAGATGGATGCAAAAGTCAAAGTCTTTGCAGATCAGGGAATTACGATACTGATCGGATTTTCCTGTACTCATTTCCGCTGGAATTATATCGAAAACTGGAAAGAGATAAATGCATGCATAGGGAAGCTAGTAAGATCATGCCATAAGTACGGTATACGTTATGTGGAGCATCACAGTTCGCATCTGACATATAACCCAAACAGCGAGGAACAAATACAGGCTGTGGAAGCGCAATTCAGATCTTTCAGTACAAGCGAAGAGGCATGGAAGGGATTTCATGAAAATGCATACGGCGATCCTACGGTAAACGGAAAACACATTTCCTCCTGGCGCCAGTTCAGCGGAGCTACAGGGAAATGGGCCCGTACGAATTACAAAGGTAATTGTATGTGTTTCAACAACGAGGAATACAGAGACGAATATTTCAAATATCTTGAGGATGTATACAGACAGGGAGTTGACGGGATCATGACCGATGACGTTCAGTACTTCGGTCAGGGCTGGTGGGGCGACTGGTCCGCATGCACATGTCCTGTCTGCAGAAAACTCTTCAAGGGAAAAACAGGTTATGATATACCTCAGCCTGATAAGTGGAGCGAGTTTTATGACAACTACAGTGATCCGGCTTTCGTGGAATGGAAGAGATTCAAGCATGAATCCACCGCCCGTTTCATACATGACGTGACAAAGCACTATGAAAAACTGGGATATACCATGCTCCGCCCTAACTATATTTCAAGCGTGGTAAGGGAAAACCCTACAGCATATCCTTTTGAAAAGTGCGCGGATATATGGGATTTCGTGTTCCAGGAAAACATATCCATAATAGTCATCAAAGAGTCTTTCTATGATGTGGCCATGGAAGCTATACACAGATTTGCTATGGCAAGAAAACGCAGCATACCTTCAATGTCTATGTTCTATCCGCGTTCACAGGATTCCCTGTATTTCTCATGGGCGCTCGCAAAGACATGGGGCCAGCTCTATACGCAGTGCTCAAATCATACTGTCGGTGAGCTTACTGAGACTCTGTACAGGAATTTTGAGATCACGCATAAGGATTTCTACACCGCTCCGAAGAAGCTTTCGGATGTTGCATTCCTTCTTTCAGGCAATACGCGTGATTACAGCCCTGACTGCAAGCATACGATGAGCAGATATGTATCATGGCTCCAGTCTTCATATTTTTCCGGTCTGATCACGGATATGGTGTTTGAGACAGATGGCATCAATGAATTCAAAGAATTCAAATACATCATGTGCCCTCTTTCAAAGATGCTTTCATATGAATGCCTGAAGGATCTTCGCGATTATGTGACAAACGGAGGGAATCTTCTTATAGCGGGAGAATTCGGGATTTACGATCTTGACGGTACAGACGGATATTCCCGTGTCACCGAACTGTTCGGAGAACTACCGAAAGCAGGAAGCATGAAAAAACTCGGTGAAGGAATGATCTTCATTATCGCTGAAGATGCCTGTGCTGACGAATATCAGGTATCAGTAAGGGTGCCGATCATGACAGATCCCTATACAAAATCAAAACCTACCCCTAACTATGCGGGAGATATACTGAGGAACACCGGAGGAGCGGCTTTACGCAGGATAATAACGGAAAGAAATCTTGAGATCATATCAGACAGTGAGATACTATCATCGGCGTACCGCCATGATAAAGGCGCATCAGTGCATCTGATGAATATACAGAATACTGTGACACGGGATAATTCATGTGTCTCAGCTGTAGACCCTGTAAACGGATATGTAGCAGGTTCGGATAAGATAGGAGCTGTAGACATATCGCTGAAACTGGATTTCGCTCCGATAAAGATCGTCGCATGCATGCCCGAATCAGATAAAGAGAAGAAACTGCGTTTCAGGTATGAAGGAGGCCGTGTCACATTTACTGTGCCGGCTAACACTTTCTGCGGTTACTGCCTGATCAAATTGCTCATTTAGTGACTTTCAGCATTTTATCGCGCACCTTATAGTCCGGCATATATTGAGATATCAGGGAGTAGAACCTATGGCTGTGCTCCCTGTATTTTATGTGCGCAAGCTCATGTACCACCACATAATCTATGGCGTCTTCAGGATAAAGCATTAGCCTGTATGAAAAACATATGCCGTTTTTGATATTGCAGCTTCCAAACCTGTGCATAGCGGATGTTATCTTCACATATCGGGGATACAGCTTCATGAGACCGCTGTAATAAGCGGTTTTGACAGGAAGTATTTCCCGGGCTTTTTTCTTAAGCATCCTGATTTCATCGTCGCTCAGTTCCACACGGCGCTGTGCATTGTTTCTTATGTCCATATGTTTATCTATCCAGCGGCTGTGGCTCTGCACAAAATCATCTATTACGGACCAGGGGCAAAATATGGGTGCACGTACTACTATATCCAGATCATCTGATATCTTCATGCATATCGTTCTTCTTCGTGAGCGTACAAGGGTATATGTGTACATATGCGTCCTTTCTGCAATATGATACCATATTTTAGATATGTAACGGTATATGCAGGTATAAAAAAGAAAAGTATGACAGTTGTCTGTCATCTTTTTACTAAAATATCATATCGCCCTATTTCTTAAGTACAGCTTTTACTATGGCCAATATAACACCGATAGCTGAGTATACGCGTGCTATCCAATCGACGACGCTCATCACAGATCCTAATACCGGTATGCCTTTGACTAACCATGCGATAAGACCTGTGACTACACATAAAACCACATAAACCAGAATTGCCTGGATCAGCGATGTCCATCCTCTGTATTTTACGTTTTTATTGATCGGAAAAAAAGCGTCCATTTTGATCTCCCTCATAATTATTCTGTATCTGACCAATTAAACTTTATCACATAAACCGAGCAAAGACAATGTAATGTTCTGATCTTTGAATTGACACCGTAATATTCATGAATATATAATGTGGAAAGCTGATTTTTATGGAGAGTGCAATGACTTTAACCGAATTGTTCATCATAGCCGTGGGATTATCATGTGATGCATTTGCCGCTGCCATCTGCAGAGGTCTTTCAATAAAAAAAGTATCATTTAAGAATGCTCTTGTGGTCGGCCTGTATTTTGGAGGATTCCAGGCGGCCATGCCGCTTATCGGGTATCTGATAGGGACCGGTTTTTCCGATCTCGTAAACAGGCTGGATCACTGGATAGCATTGGTACTGCTGGTATTTATCGGCGGTAAGATGATCTTTGACAGTTTCAAAAAAGAAGAAGAGTGCAAGTGTGATACAGCCCCTCTTGGAATATCAAAAATGCTCCCGCTTGCAGTAGCTACAAGCATCGATGCGCTTGCAGTAGGAGTCACATTTGCATTCCTTAAAGTAGAGATATTGCCTGCTGTCGCATTTATCGGATCTGTAACCCTTATACTTTCCATGATAGGTGTAAAAATAGGCAATATGTTTGGTATGAAGTATAAGAGAAAAGCTGAATTCGCCGGCGGGCTTATTCTTGTTCTTATGGGTATAAAGATACTTATAAATCATTTGGGAATAATAAATTTCTAAGATCCTGGTAACTGTAATATCATTTACAGTATTTGATTTTCATGATATATGATGATAACATAAGATCACAAAGAAGAGGTTAACAGCTATGGATTATTTGGATTATGTAAAAATCGATCAGGGAACTAAATCCACTTCGCGCTTTTCAAACGGAAACACACTGCCACTTACACAACTGCCTTTTGGCATGGTAAGCTTTGCACCGCAGACAGACGGCTCAAGAGATTCCTGGTTCTACCATCCTGATGACAGGTGCATAGAAGGGATACGGCTCACTCATCAGCCAAGCCCGTGGATAGGTGATTACGGAGCGCTGCTCATGACACCGCAGAGCGGCACGCCATGTAGAACGTTCCGTACCATATGGTCCGGGTATGATCCAAAAAAAACTGTCCTGTCGCCTTCTCATATACAGGTGCATTTCATACGTTCAAACGCTACATTTGCGCTTACTCCCACAGAACGCGGCGCATCATGCAAGATCACATACTTTGATCATCGGATGGCATTCCTTTCCATCCTTCCGATCGAAGGCAATATGGAATTCACTCTTGATATGGATAACAACAGGCTTTTAGGCCACACGGATCACGTAAGGAAAACTGCAAAAAACTTTACCATGTACTTCATTTTACAGTTTGACAGCGGTGACATCGATGCCATAAATACCGTTATATCCGAAGGGAAAGAGGCATATGCACATATAGCTTTCAAAAACGAGGCCATAACCTTAAAAATGGCGACCTCATATATATCTTACGAACAGGCACTGTTGAATCTAGAGAGAGAATCAATGGGGCATAGCTTCATGGACACTTTTAATGAAGCACAGGGAAAATGGGAAAACTGTCTTTCAAGGATCGAGGTCAGGACAAAGATAAAAGAGGAGATGTATACCTTCTATTCCTGTTTGTACAGAGTATTCCTGTACCCGCATAAATGTTATGAGTATGATATAAACAACGAACCCATGCATTACTGCCCGCATGACGGAGCTATAAGAAAAGGGGTAAGATACACGGATACAGGTTTCTGGGACGCATACCGTACCGAATTCCCTCTTCTTTCTATTATAGCCAGGAAGGAATATGCGGAAATGCTTGAGGGTTTTGTAAATGATTACAGGGATGGGAGCTGGCTTCCAAGATGGATCGCAATGGATGAAGTGGGATGCATGCCTTCCACGCTCATCGATGCCGTTATATGCGATGCAGCGGTGAAAAACCTTGTTTCAAAAGAGGTGTTATCCGATGCACTTCTAGGAATGCTGAAACATGCAAACGAGACTGCTCCTGAAAAGCGTTACGGCAGGACCGGTGTCTCAGATTATATCAGATCGGGATATGTACCTTATGATAACGAGAATGAAAGCGTGAACCTGACGCTGGATGCCGCATACGGTGATTTCTGCATAGCCACTGTAGCCAGGATCCTGGGACGTGAGGATCTGGTAAAAACATACACAGAACGTTCATATAACTACAAAAACCTTTTCGATAAGGAAACAGGCTTCATGAGGGCAAAAGACCGGGAAGGCAATTTCAGAAAAGATTTTAATAAATACAGATGGGGTCTGGACTATACCGAAGGCAGCGCATGGCAGAATTCATTTGCCGTGCCTCATGACATAGACGGGCTGGCAAAGTTATACGGAGGCAAGGAAGAACTCATTGGCAAGCTCACTGAGCTGTTCAACTGCCCTCCTCTTTATTACACTGAAGGTTACGGAAGAGAGATACATGAAATGACCGAAATGGCTGCAGCGGATTTTGGCCAGTGCGCCATATCCAATCAGCCAAGCTTCCATCTTCCGTATATGTTCGCATATCTTGGAAACCAGCATATGACTGACTACTGGGTACAGCGTATCTGTAAAGAAGCATTTACTTCACACACCGACGGGTTTCCGGGAGATGAAGACAATGGGACGATGTCAGCATGGTATATATTCAGTATGCTTGGATTTTATCCCCTCTGCCCCGGTAAACCGGAATATGTGAAAGGCCGTATGCAGGTGATATATGCACGCATCAACGGCAGAAAATGGAACAGCAGAAAATATGGGACAATGATAAGCCATAGTGTGTTCGAATGATCTAATAAAGGGATATAAGAAGAAGAACCTGCAAAACAATTATAACAGGGATACCAACGGTGAATTTGGGATCCCTGGTTTTATGTCTGAATACATATATGCCTGCAAAGCAGCCTAAGGAACCGCCTAAAACGGAGATAACAAAATAAACAGCCTCAGGTATACGCCACCTTTTCGCGACTGCTTTGTTCTTGTCGGCTCCCATGAGAATAAAACCTGTCACTCCCATGGCAGCGACATATATCAAAAGAATTTTAAGATCCATATAAAATGGCGCTTATCAAACCACCTTCATGAATTCGGCATAATTCATTTCTTTTACTTTCGTCTGTATCGTACATATGTCATATATCCACAGTATGCCGCACAGTCCGCCAGTAAGAAGCTTCAAAATACCCATTCCGATATCGTTCATAAGGAATCTGTCTATGCCAAGCTCACCTATGAATATCGAAATCAAAAGATATGTTACCGGATCCTTGAATTCAACATAAGTGAACCTGCGGATCTGCTCGTCAGACATGGAGTTCAGTCTTTCGCTTATTTCATATAGCTTATCCGTAGCGAAATACTTCTGATTGGACATCATGAAAATGTTAGCTTTTTCGTTCATTTCTTTCTCTCCTTTATATTCTGCATTTTATGCTCTGGTGTAGTCTGTCGGAACTGAATCCGGCTTCGACTACCTGCATCACTCTTCTTATCTCGCTCTGTTTTACGTTTATCTCTTCCCTGCCCTCAAGATATGCAAGTACGTTCATATAGTATTCAGCCCATTCGCTCGTTATTTCAGGTAATGGTAATTCTTCGAGAGATTCCTTAGGCCTTGGAGCCATCGTTCTTGTCGGCCCTCCGACAGTCTGTACTATTTCGGGTTCCCATTCCATTACGATCTGGCTTGCTTTAGTCATTTTACCTTCACAGCTCCAGTCTTTTACGATGACAGAGCCCTGATCCGCATTGACATACCATCTGGGCATCTTCTCCAGACAATATGTACCTACCTCTATCTGGGCAGACAGTCCCGATTCAAATCTGAGTATGAGCTTGAAATAATCATCAACTTCAGGCGTCTTGACAGAAAACAGCTGACAGTATACTTCCGTTACAGGTTCTTTTACCATATACAGCATCTGGTCTATCATGTGTATGCCCCAGTCATAAAGCATCCCGCCGCCTGCTACCTTGTATGCTCTCCAACCGTGCATGACTCCGTTCTGCCCGTGCACTCTCGATTCGATCGTATATGGTTTTCCTATTGTACCGTCTTCCAGTATCTTCTTTACTATTCTGTAGTCTTTATCCCATCTTCTGTTCTGATGGACGGTGAACAGTACATTGTTCCTCTTTGATGCAGCGATCATCTCGTCAAGTTCGCTTATGTTCAATGCCACAGGCTTTTCGCATACGACATTCTTTTTTGCATCCATAGCCATAACAGCATAATATTTATGGAAATTATTCGGTGTTGATACAAGAACGATATCAAAATCACCTTTTTCAAGAAAATCCTTCACATCGGTATATATTGTGAGTCCGCCTTCCTTAGCGGCCTGCAGTCTTTTTTCATCAATATCAAATACGCCCGTTACTTTCAGACCGGGTACTTTTACGGAATTTCTGTGATGCCATGATCCCATTCCGCCATATCCGATTATTCCTAATTTGTGTTCCATTATTAAGCCTCCGTCCGTCTTATATTATTACTTAAAAATGCTTATGTCAACATCAGATTCCGTACTTTTCGGCGTTCCTGATGCCCATAAAAATATAGTAATCTTCGCATCTTATGATCCTGACTCCTCCGAAAACAGATATGAATTTCCTTTTGTACCATTCAAGCCTTTTTGTCACCATATACATCCTTCCGCCGGGGATGAGTCTTCTGTATCCTCCTTCAATAAATGCTTTCGGGACTGAAAAATCCGCATGGTAAGGAGGATTTGACAGGATCACGGTATAATCGCTTCTTTCAACGTTTTTATAGGCATCGCTTTCAATGACGGTTACGCCCGTTATGCCGTTATTGGCAAGGTTTTTTCTCGCATATTCCACTGCGGAGGGGTCGATATCGGTCATTGTTATATTACGAGGATCAGCTTTCTTCGCGCAGTATATGCCAACAAGCCCATAGCCGCAGCCAATATCGAGTATGACATCATCGTTCTTTATATCGGCTTTTTCCAACATAAAAAGAGTGCCTTTATCAGCACTCTTATATGAAAATAACCTACTGTCTGTTTCGAATTTTAAATCAATGCCTGAAATACTCTGAACGATCATTTGTTGTCAATACTCTTACTGATCAGTCAGCAACGGATGTCGGTGCTACGCCAGGTACAAGCTTATAGTTAAGAGAGCTTGACGAACCTGTCTGATAAGGTACAACGTCATAATATCCGCCGTCAGTATATACTGCCGGATCTAAAACTTCACGTCCCCTAACAGCAGCGGCTACCAGGGCTTTCCATACGTTGTCCTCTTTTGTCAATGTGCAGGTAATAGTGATCGTTTCACCGGGTTCTACTTTCCCATAATCTTCAACTACTTTTATATCTTTCAACAGCTTCATGATCATTGCCATATCGGTAGTATTAGTGATGTGATAGGTCACTGTTTCAGGTTCTTTACAACCAACTAGGGAAACACATAACCCAATGGCAACGACCGCTATCAAAATCATGGATATTATCTTCTTTGAACTTCTCATACTCCGCCCCTTTCGATAACCGATATATAATTATATCTGTATTGCTTACATCTTATCATTATAATCACCGCCATACTATATGAAAAATGTGATATTTGTTGTATTTATGTGACATTTGCAATTACTCTGACTTGTGACGCTTCTGCGTATATATCAAGAGGAAAAGCATATATGATGAGTTTTTCTGAACTTTTCATTTTTTCATATAATGCCTCAAGATTTCTAAGGTTTTCAAGTATAAGGATATCATTCCGAAGAAAAATCTTATGTATCAGGAAAGGATAACGGTCACATGAAGGCATATCGAATCCGATCATGGATATTCCCCTGTTTACCAGATATAACGCAAGCTCTTCACTTATGACAGGATGCTCATCAAAATACTTCTCTCTTTTATAATACGTTTCAAATCCTGTGTAAAGTATCACTATATCGTCCTTTTTTATATCATCAAATTCCTTTTTAAGACCTATTTCATTAACGCCTTCAACGCATATGATCCTGCCTCTTCCCGTAAATCTTGAAACAGGATAATCATGAGCCGTTTTATCCGAATCTGTCAGATGCGACGGAAAGTCGATATGGGTCCCTGTATGAAGAGAAGTGGAATATGTGCTTAGTTTATACCCGTCTTTAATATATTCCTTATCCGTAATGATAATAGTCTTGGAGTCATTGGGATACTCCTTTATACCGTTTTCGATCCTGTAACTGAGGTCGTAAAGCATGTTGCCTCCTTAACGGACTGTTTTTTCGAATTCAAACACGATCCCTTCATCAGTTGATGTACATATTATATCCCCTGACAGATCATTTCTGTATACGATAACACTCTGTGTTTCAAGCCTTGACAGTATCAGATCGTCGGGATGTCCGTAACTGTTGTCTGCACCTGCCTGTATAACAGCATATATAGGCGATGCTTTGAAAAGGAAATTGGCATGAGTCGATGTAGCTCCCCCATGATGCCCGACTTTCAAAACATCACAGGAAAAATCTATATTCTTCCCGATCAGATCGACCTCCGCCTCGCGCTCTGCATCTCCTGTGAACAGGAATGTATTACCTTCATGATCCAGTTTCAAAATTATCGAATAGTTATTGACTTCCTCATATTCTATACTTGGATCAGAGACCACTGTGAAGACCATGTCATTGAATGTGAAAACCTCTCCGAAGACCGGTACCTTTTCAGTTATGTCAAGCTCATCGATCATAGCTTCCACATCCTCATATATGTCTGATGCCATTACATATGATGACTTGAGTACAAGCGATACCGTATAATCCTCCAGTACATCACATGCGGATCCTATATGATCTTCATGCGGATGTGTAAGTACGAACATATCTATTGAATCTATACCGCAGGATCCAAGATATGAAAGCAGCTCTTCATCGTGCGCCCTGTCTGCTGCATCGATCAGTATGTTGTATTCACCGTCTGTGATAAGTATGCAGTCACCCTGCCCTACATCTATGAAATGCACGGACATGCCTTCTGATCCGGTCACAAACGCTGATGGCGTTGCTTCTATTCCCAGCCATGGATCAAGCCAGGGCGTCTTAAAATATATGAATAACCCTACCGCTAAAAGCACTATGAAGTAAGCGATCAATCTTTGAGTACTGTTAGCTGTACTTTTTTTGCCTCTTCCGAATCCCTGAAACACTATTTCTGTGCGACCTCAACTTCCGATCCCCCGGTCCTGACATCACCGAAGCCTTTGGGAAGCCTGCTTAGCAGTACAAAACCGACAACGAATAAAATCACTAAAGACAGTATGCCCCATTTGGACTCTTTCGTGACAAAAGCAAATATGCTGATCAGAAGCGGTCCCATTATATCCGCCAGTTTCCCGAATATATCGAAGAAACCGAAAAATTCATTTGATTCCTTTTTAGGTATTATTCTGCCAAAGAACCCTCTTGACAGCGACTGTATACCGCCCTGCGCCATTCCTACTATCAGTGCAAGCACCCAGAACATCCATGCCTGCTTAACAAAACCGAGTATGAATCCGAAGATGGTGACGAAAATATATATCCCTATATATACCTTTATCATTTTCAATGTACCGACCTTTGTTCCGAGTTTCCCTGCCAGTATCGCGCACGGGAAAGCTACGAACTGTGTAAGAAGCAGGGCAAGCACCATGCTGACTGAATCCAGCCCAAGCTCGGTACCGTATGATGTCGCCATTGTGATTATGGTATATACGCCATCTATATAGAAGAAATACGCAAGTATGAACAGGAATATATTCTTTTTGGACTTGATGTTTTTGAATGTTTCTCCAAGCCTCATGAACGTATCTTTAACTATTCCCTTTTTATTTTCTATGAAATATGTCTGCCTGCAGTTTTTGAACAGAGGTATAGACATCACAAACCACCATAGACCTGTAATTATAAAGGCGACCTGCAGAGAGCTTGTCTCTGTGAGCCCGAACGGTTTGAGAATGTATATCGCAAGACAGGCTATGAAAGGTATACAGCTTCCTATATATCCATATGCATATCCGTTTGATGAAACCATATCCATTCTGGAATCTGTGGTGACATCGGTAAGCATGGAATCGTAGAAAACATTGGTCGCAGAATAGCCCACTCGCGCAATGACATAGATGATAAGGAATGCCAGCCATGTATTTACGAAAGCAAGGGCAAATGCTCCGAATACTCCCACTCCCAGAGCAATGCCGAACATTTTTTTCTTCATGCCCCTGTAATCAGCCAGAGCACCTAATATAGGGGAAAGAAGCGCAAGTATGATTATTGCAACAGAATTTGAAGTTCCCCACAGGCCTGTTATCTGGCTTTCGCCGATCGAAGTATCCTGTGCGGCCATTGCGGCAAAATAAATAGGGACAAGAGCTGTTGTAAGCATGGTGAAAGCAGAATTTGCAACATCATACAAAACCCAGCTCCATTCGGTCTTGTTCATTTTTCTATCCATTGATTTGATTCCTCCGGATCCATATATCTGTGTTCCATTTTATCATCAAAAAAGTAAAAATGGAAAGATAAATGAAAATGTTTATTGGGGGATCACATTTCTGTTTCTTCCGTATGTTCCGCCATACCAGCGGTGTCTGCATTTCTGGCATTGCCCAACCATAACTGTGTATTCAAAGGAACCTGATTTCATCATATGTGCGAATGTACGGCTGAAATAGCTTTTCTGATAAACCTTTATATGCTGTTCTCCGCATTTAGGGCATATTGAAAGCGCATCCTCAGTAAACTGCTTTCTTACGTACGGATCGTTATTTACCGCGCTCTCACTGAATCCGGTGATTAGCAGGATCATCGTTATCACATATCCGATAAGAAATATCGTAAAATCCGCCGCATCCGTTATGGCTGAAGCCGATATTGCCCAGTATGCGGCTGAACCTGCTATTATAGCCAGCGCAAAGGCTGTCCTGTTTTCTTTTATTGCTTTCATTTTCTCACCCCTTCATATGTATGTTTTACTTTATGAACAGATGATAACACTTATCCTGTACTATATTCGGTACTTATCTATCTATATATGTATAATATATGCATCCCGTTGTCCTTTTTAAGGCTCTTATCGCACATAGAAAGTTGAGGTATGATCCCGTGGCCATTGATACCTGCCGGTGATATAATAAACAGGTCATAAAAAAGGAAAGAACACAATGCTGATACTGCTTCTCATCATCATATATATAGCTTTTATAAGTCTCGGCCTGCCCGACTCCATGATGGGTGCCGCATGGCCTGCGATGTATGAAGGGCTTGGCGTGCAGCTGTCTTATGCAGGGATCATTTCAATGATCATATCCTGCGGAACTATACTGTCGAGTTTTTTCAGCGGCAAGATTATCAGAAAACTGGGAACAGGGCTTGTTACGGCAGTAAGCGTTTCCATGACGGCATTAGCGATGCTTGGAGTCGCTGTAGCGCAGGATTTCTTATGGTTCTGCATATGCGCTATACCTCTTGGACTAGGTGCAGGCTCAGTCGATGCAGCGCTGAACAACTATGTGGCTCTCCACTACAAAGCGATGCATATGAGCTGGCTCCACTGTTTCTGGGGAGTAGGCGCTTCACTTGGGCCTTACATCATATCCCTGTATCTTAACGATGAAAACGGATGGATCAGGGGATTCAGAATAGTTGCCGTCATACAGTTTACACTCGCTGCGGTACTATTTGCCGCATTGCCGTTATGGAAAAAAGCATCGTCTCTTCAGTATAACGAAAACGTTTCTTCCGATAGACCGCTGGAATTTAAAGAAATCCTGAAGATAAAAGGCACAGGGTACGCATTGACGGCATTCTTCTGTTACTGTTCCATTGAAGCAACAACAGGATTGTGGGGAAGTACGTTTCTTGTCAATGCGCATGGCATACCGCCTGCGACCGCTGCAAAATGGGTCTCCCTCTTTTATATCGGTATAACTGCCGGACGTTTCATCTCCGGATTCATATCAATGAAAATGGATGGTCGCAAAATGATACGGGTCGG
Organism: Clostridia bacterium; assembly: GCA_041678685.1. Taxonomy (GTDB): domain Bacteria; phylum Bacillota; class Clostridia; order DUPQ01; family DUPQ01; genus DUPQ01. The sequence continues at coordinate 2,787 of JBAYNV010000021.1, read as the reverse complement.
ACAGATCATGATAATAGCCGGTATCCTTCTTCTGATCATCCCAATAAGTGACATTACGCTCCTTTTAGGGTTCTTCACTGTAGGGCTCGGCTGTGCGCCTATATATCCGAGCATGATACATCTCACGCCGCAGAATTTCGGCGCTGAAAATTCACAGTCGGTCATAGGTATGCAGATGGCATGCGCTTATGTGGGTTCCACATTCATGCCTCCGCTTTTCGGCCTCATCGCACAGCATATAAATGCCGCGTGGTATCCGGTGTATATAAGCATATTCATCGTTCTTATGATCATCGCATCGGAAAATCTCAATAAAACCATTAAAAAAGGGATATAAAAAAAGCAGGCCTTACGGTCTGCTCATGATAATAAATTCTGCTGTTACAGTTTCTCACTGTGGGATAGAAGATATTTCTCAGCTTCATCGCACCATAATCCTTTGTTGTTTTTGCAGATCGCGGCAAGTTCAGGATATCCTTTTTCAAGAAGATCGGATATAGCTGTAAGGGGCATCTTTATGCCTGTGTAGATAAGTTTCTTCCCACCCGGAATCTTTGGCAGATTGAGCGTTGTTTCAGCTGCGCAGTCCAGTCCGCCTATATGTGTGACCATTGCAGCGGGATTGAGTTTTCCTTCTTCGCACATTTTGATGCATTTCTTCATGTCATCCGTATTACCGCCGCTTGTTCCGACGATATGAGTGGAATTGTAATGAACGTTATAGAAGTTGAAGCTTGCGGAAAATGCTGTATCTGTCGGTCCTGCAAAGAAATTTAGACACCCGTCATAACCTAATATCTTATCTCCCTGTTCAACAACCGGTTTTACAGGCGCGAACACGAAAACATCGTCATATCCCCTGCCTTCCGTTATATCCATTAGATCCTTTACCGGGTCAGCTGACTTGCCGGTATTGACATACATCAGTTTCACGCCTTTTTTTGCCGCCCATTCCGGTGAAAATACTTCAGATGCCCTTTTAAGTCTGGAATCGTCTATATCGGTCACTACAAGAAGAGCCGGCTTTTTTTCCTGGTTTACGGCATAATCTACCGCGCCAAGACCCATCGGGCCTACGCCTGCGAGGATGGCCATGTTGCCACCTTCCCTGATGCCCATTTTATGTTCGTATACAAGCCTGTTTGTATGGTACATAGCCGAGAATGACCCTATTATGCATGATACCGGCTCAGCCAATGAACCCTGATAGAATGCGTCTCCGTTATAGATCAGCAGGCAGTCCATTTCAAGGACTTCCCTGCATATTATCATATACTGTACTGTACCGCCGCAATATCTGAACGAATATCCGGGGGCAGCATACATATTGGATGGATGATTCAGGTTCGTCTGCATCGTGAATCTCTGTCCGACTTTGTATTTGTCTGTATATTTCTTCCCGACTTCAACGATCTCGCCGCACATCTCATGGCCTATTATTATAGGATTTTCCGCAATATCCTTCGGTACCCTCTTGTGTTTGGATCCCTGTACGGCTGCTTTATATGAAGACATGCATATGCTGTCTGTTATAACTTTTGCAAGTATCTCATCATCTTTCATATCCGGAAGTTCAAATTGGTCAAGGCGTAAATCATTTTCGCCATAAAGCCTGATCCCTTTAGTTTTCATATATTACCTTCTGCTCCTCTCTTCCTGTTTGACTACCTTGAGCCGCAATATCTTTTCAAGATTTTCCAGTGCTTCGCCTGTACCCAGAACAACACATGATATCGGGTCGTCGGCAACAGTGACTTCAAGGCCTGTCTTAATGGATAACAGGGTGTCAAGACCGTATATGAGGCTTCCGCCTCCTGTAAGGACTATACCTCTGTCTCCTATATCCGCAGAAAGCTCGGGAGGTGTTTTTTCCAGTACATATTTCACGCCGTCGACTATCTGCTGCACAACTTCATCAAAAGCTTCCATAAGCTCTGAGGATGTTATCTCTATAGTCCGTGGCAGTCCAAGAACGAGATTCCTGCCTCTGACCTGCATGGATACTTCTTCTTTCCTCGGATAAACGCAGCCAATGCGGATCTTCATTTCCTCCGCCATTCTCTCGCCTATCTGAAGACTGTATTTCTTTCTCATGAACCTGATCACGCATTCATCGAATGCATCTCCGGCCATTTTGATCGATTTGCTTTTTACTATACCGCAAAGGGATATGACAGCTATATCAGTGGTACCGCCGCCTACATCCACCACCATGCTTCCGTATGCTTTGGTAATATCAAGGCCTGCGCCTATTGCAGCAGCTATCGGTTCCTCGATTATGTATACTTCCTTCGCACCGATCTTATCAGCGGCATCTATTACGGCTCTTCTTTCCACTTCGGTGATCCCGCTTGGAACGCAGATCATCACCTTTGGCTTGAACAGGAGCAGTTTCCGTCCGCAAACCTTCTTGATAAAATACTTCAGCATTTCTTCGGTGGCTTCATAATCTGAAATAACACCGTCTCTTAACGGCCTGATGGCTTCAATATTTGCAGGTGTTCTGCCTATCATCAATCTGGCATCCTCGCCGACAGCCCTTATTTTACCGTTTTCATCCCTTGCGACAACAGAGGGTTCTCTGAGAACGACACCTTTTCCCTTAATGTATATCAGTACTGATGATGTACCGAGATCAACGCCAATTTCAAGTCCCAAAACCTTGCTCCTTATATCTTAATACTACAATTATACACTACAAGTTAAGTAATAAATACCTAAAATCAATTAAAAATGTTTAATATGCAGTGACCTCTGTCCATGCTTTGTTATACAGTATGGTAGCTT
>JBAYNV010000020.1:0-22404 GCA_041678685.1 Clostridia bacterium | reverse complement strand
ATTCGATATACTTATCGATGTAACTCATCTTAATACCCTTCCTGAGCCATCTCCTTTCATGAGCTTTTCCACTTCGTTTACCGTGAATCTTGAAAAGTCACCGTAGATCGTGTGCTTAAGACAGCTGGCAGCGACACCATACTCCAGTGCATCTTTTATATCGTTATAGGTATTGAGCCCGTATATCAGACCGGCTGCAAAGGCGTCACCTCCGCCTACCCTGTCCACGATATCCGTGATCTCATATTTCCGGCTCGTATAAAATCCGTTTCTGTCGTTCAAACATGCTCCCCAACCGTTGATGTCGGCATTTCTGCTTTCGCGCAATGTTATGGCTATCATCTTAACGTTCGGATATTCCTTCAGTACTTTATCTGACAGCACCTTATACTTTGCATCATCGAGCTGCCCTTTTGTAACATCCGAATCAGTATGTATATCCAGTGCCTTTTGCACATCCTCTTCGTTTGCGATGCATACGTCGACAAACTTCATAATGCTTGGCATGACTTCCGATGCTTTCTTTCCGTACTTCCAAAGATTCCCTCTGTAGTTGAGGTCCATGGATACCGTTAAACCCATTCCTTTTGCCGATCTGACTGCCTCAAGCGTAAGAAGAGCGCAGTTTTCATTAAGGGCAGGAGTTATACCTGTCACGTGAAACCATGATGTATCCTTAAAAACGGTTTTCCAGTCTATATCACCCGGTTTAGTCATGGATATGGCGGAATATTCTCTGTCATATATGACTTTTGAAGCACGCTGTACTGCTCCCGGTTCAAGATAATATATCCCCATCCTCCCGTTTCTGTAAACTACGTCATTTACATCCACGCCAAATCCTCTGAGTTCCCTGACACAGGCTTTTGCTATATCGTTGTCAGGAAGCACTGTGACATATGAGGCATTCAATCCGAAATTAGCGCAGGATACGGCAACGTTCGCCTCTCCTCCGCCAAATGTAGCTTCAAGCTTATCTGACTGCATCAGACGCTCTCCGTTGGGAGCTTTCAGTCTGAGCATTATTTCTCCGAAGGTAACGACTCTTTTCATATCATTCACCTTTTGCTTCTTTGATCTTAGCAAGTATTTCTTTGGCGGTAGCAGTGACTTTCCTGTAATCTCCGGTCTTTGAAAACTTGGTTATATTTCCTCCGACTCCCACCGCGCATGCTCCCGCTTTTATCCAGCCAGCGGCGTTATCGACATCGACTCCGCCATTTACGACCAGGTTTAGAAATGGCATAGGAGACTTGACGGCTTTTATAAATTCCGGGCCTAAGATCTCTCCCGGGAATATCTTGATAAGATCCACTCCCGCTTCGGTAGCGGTAGCTATTTCCCTTGGCGTCATGCACCCGGGCATCACCGGTACTCTGTATCTGTGGCACATCGTCACCGTAGGCAGATCAAAATACGGGGATATGATATACTGTGCTCCCGAAAGCATGGCTGTTCTTGCTGTTTCAGCATCAAGAACGGTGCCTGCTCCTAACAGCAGATCCTTTTCGTTATACCTGTTCGCAAGTTCCTCGATGATATGATGAGCTCCCTTGACCGTGAATGTTATTTCCACAAGCTTTACCCCGCCTTCCATGCATGCGTCAGTTATCCTGTATGCCTGGTCCGCGCTCTCCGCTCTTACTACAACAATCAGTCCGTTTTTTACTACACTTTCAATAATCTGTTCTTTTTTCATTTCCATATCCTTTCAAAAAATGCCTGTCGAGGCACAATAATCAAATTATTCGAATAATTCACTTTCCAGCATTGCACACAGGCAATGATATATGGGAAGATGGAATTCCTGTACCCTGTATGTTTCGCTTGCAGGCGCATGAATGACAACATCCGCCAAACATCCGAGCGCACCTCCCGCTTCACCTGTAAGCCCTATGATAGGTATGTTATATGCCCTTGCGACTATTGCCGCATTGTTTACGTTCTTCGCATTTCCTGATGTGCTTATACAAAGTACGGTTCCTGTGAATTTTCTGTATGCATATACCTGCTGGGCATACATCATGTCAGCTGATACATCATTTGCTATGGCGCTTGTAAGCGATTCATGGCTTGAAAGGCATACTGCGGGAAGCGCATCCTGAAGCTTCATCTGTATGGCTTCATCAAGCTTTGTGTTCAAAGCTACAGGTCTTTTCTTTTTAAAACCTTTCATAAGCTCCCCGACTATATGCTGTCCGTCGGAAGAACTGCCTCCGTTTCCGCATATGAGCACCATTTTCCCGTACTTATATACTTCCTCCATTATTTCGAATGCCCTCATTATATCGGCTCTGCACTTTCCAAGCTGGGGGTTGTCATTAAGCATGGTATCAAATATTTCCAGTGTCTCTCTTTTCATGTTTTTACCGTCCTTTATCAAATGTTGGCTATATGGTCCGCTGCTATGGCAAGCGCTTCATAATCGCCTATAGCATCACCCAGAGCGGAAGGAAGGACTTCGCATACGTTTCTCGAATATGCAAGACATTCCTCGTTTATTACCTTCCTGGTATAAGGCCAGATGAGATCCTGGCTTTTTTTGAATATGCTCCCTATTACTATCACCTCGGGATTTAATATGTCTATTATTATTGAAAGAGCTTTGCCCAGCATGGTTCCTGATATTTCATATACTTTTGCCGCAAGCTCGTCGCCTTTGTCCGCAGCCTGCGCTACCCTTAATGCATCGATATTATCCAGATCCTCCTGTCCGTTGCAGAAAGAGACCGCTCTGCCTTTTTGCATCTCCATAAGCGCCATGTCTTTTGCAAGCTGGGCTATCCCTCCGCCGGAACAGAAACCTTCCACCGAACCCATTTTACCGTAACCTACAGGCCCGAATTCATTCAGCCTTACATGCCCTATCTCGCCTGCCATGTCATTTGTTCCGCTGTATAATTTTCCGTTCAGTATCATGCCCGAACCGAAACCCGTTCCGAATGTGCAGAATACCATATTCCTGCATCCCAATCCCGCTCCCCAGAACCACTCTGCCAGCGCTCCGGCATTTGCATCGTTCTGAAGCACCGCAGGAACCCCGAAGTGTTTGGAAAATACCGCCGTGATGGGGATATTGTCCCAGCCGATCAGATTCGGGGGCGACAGTATAAGTCCTTTTTCGCTGTTCAGAGGCCCTCCGCAAGATATCCCTATGCATGCTATGTCGCTGCCTATAAGAAAGTTCTTTGCAAGCAGATCTTCAAGTCCCAGTATGAGTTTATCTATGACACCATTCGGACCGCTGCATGTCTGCGTCCGAAATGATATCTTATCCAATATATCTACCTTTATGATATTGTTGTCGACGCATTTTCCCAATATGACCGCGCATTTTGTTCCGCCGATATCAATTCCCGCTATATACATGATAAACCTCCGGTCATTAGCTGCACATTCCGCTTTTATTATATCATTTACATATATCACTTTGTATGTTTTTTGGGATTTTCACAGGTTTATCAGTATATGAGGTGAAATTACGATATAATATGATTATTAAAGTTTGGAGGAGATTCTTTGAGCGATCCATTGGTAGGCCAGCTGCTTTTGCAGATAGTGCTTATCGGTATAAACGGTTTTTTTGCGGCAACGGAAATTGCCGTGCTTTCACTAAATGCAAATAAACTGAAAAGACAGGCGGAACAGGGAGACAAACACGCAGGACGTCTGCTCAAGATAGTAAATGAACCTTCAGGCTTTCTTTCATCTATACAGGTAGGGATAACATTCGCAGGTTTTCTGGCTTCAGCCTTTGCCGCGGACAATTTTTCTGACAGGATTGTGACCTGGCTCATCGATGATCTTAAAGTCACAGGCATATCAGCAGAAACCATAAATACTTTTTCCGTTATTATAATAACGATGATACTCTCGTACTTCACGCTCGTATTCGGAGAGCTTGTACCCAAACGGATAGCGATGCAGAAGACATACAATACGGCTAAAAACAACACAAAACTGATGCACGGCTTTTCCATAGTGATGAAACCCATCATCTGGTTTCTTACCGTTTCCACAAACGGAGTCCTTAGGCTTCTAAAACTTAAAACAAAGGCTGAGGAAGAGGAAGTCACGGAAGATGAGATAAAATTCATGATAGATGTAGGCGAGGAAAAGGGTACTATAAATGCGATGGAGAAGAAGATGATAGACAATATCTTCGAATTCAACAATACCTATGCAAAGGATATAATGACGCATCGCGTGGATCTTGTAATGATAAACCTGGAAGACGATAATGACGAGATAATACATACGATCGAAGACAGTTCCTATTCAAGGATACCTGTATATGACGATGATATAGATAATATAGTCGGGATACTCAATGTGAAGGATTATCTTTTAAAATTAAGAAAAACCGCTGTTGTGGATGTCAACGATATAATGAGGCCGGCATATTTTGTTCCTGAAACCATTCTCTGCGATGCCCTCTTTCGAGACATGCAGGCATCCAACTCCGCAATGGCAGTCGTAGTCGACGAATTCGGCGCGCTTAGCGGAGTAGTGACGATGGAAGACCTTCTCGAATCCATAGTCGGCGAAATATATGACGAGTATGACATATCTGAAGAGCAGGAAATAACCAAACTTGAGAATAATCTGTGGAGGGTCGCAGGAAGCACTGAGATAGAGATGCTTGAAGAAAAGCTGGATATCACATTGCCTGAAGATGCGGAGTATGACACATTGGGAGGTCTTGTTTTCAGCCATCTGAATACGATACCTAAAGACGGTTCCAAACTGACCATAGATGTTTTCGGGCTCAACATCCATGTGGATGAAATAAAAGATCACAGAGTCGAGTGGGCATATATACGTAAACTATAGGAGGATCATATGGATATTCAGAAAAAGAAGGATTACCTGGTAAAATTCGCCTTCGTTACGGTAATACTTGCATTGTTCTACGTCATATTCAAATACGGGATCATCTTCATAATGCCTTTCGTGATAGCATTCATTGTAGCTTCTATATTAAAACCGGTAGTGGGATTTTTCCATAGAAAACTCAAAATAAGCCGGAAACTAGGTTCAATTATATTTGTCGTATTGTTTTACGGTATCATCGGTTTTCTGATCCTGCTTCTTATCATACAGATCACCAGTTCCGTAAAAGCGCTTCTGCTTATGTTGCCGGATGCATATAATAACGACCTTTTACCGGCCATTGAAAAACTGTTTACCGATATCGGGATCTGGATAGCAAAAACCGATCCGGATTTTGTGACTCCTTTACGGACAGTATTCCTGGACATTTCGGTTTCCATGGGGGATCTGGTCACAAAAGGATCTACTTATCTTATGACGCAGCTGACATCATATGCGACCACTGTTCCCAAAACGCTTCTTGATATCGTGGTCGTAGTTATAGCAACATATTTCACATTGACTGATTACGACCTTATACAGAAGTTTGTAATGGGACAGATGTCCGAAAATAACCAGGTGCTTTATAAGGCGATCAAAAAACAGCTGGGTAAGACAGTTGTACAATATATCCGTGCATATGTGATCATATTCGCTATATCCTATTGCGAACTGGCGGTAGGTCTTCTGCTGATAGGTATAAGAAATCCATTCCTGTATGCCCTTCTTGTCGCGGTATTTGACATATTGCCTATAGTGGGAAGCGGAATGATCCTGCTGCCATGGACTATAATAACATTCATAGAGGGGAACATAGCAAGAGGCGTCGGACTTGCCATACTTTATTTATTCATTGTGATCGCAAGGCAGATAATAGAGCCTAAGGTGATAGGTGAAAAAGTAGGTATGCATCCTGTGCTTGCACTGCTGAGTATGATATTAGGAGCAAGACTGTTTGGCGTGATAGGATTATTCGGAGTCCCGCTAACGGTGGCAATGGTAATAAGCCTTAACAATTCCGGTGCCATACATTTATACACAAAAAGGGCAACAGACTCTTCTGCGATACCGCAGAAAAGCATTTGGGTGAAGCTTCTTGATAAAATCAAAAGCGTTATTAAGAAAAAACAGAATAAGGACTAAAGGATATCATCCGGTATTTCTATCTTTATCTCTTTCTTTTTGGCTGCAGAACGCACCATCGCATCTATTATCGCCTGATTGTAGATTATCTGCTTTGTAGGGATGGGTGCCGGACGTCCTTCTTTGATGGCATCTACGAAATCCCTCACTTTGGCGGTAAAAATCGACACATCGCCTTTAGCCAGGGATATCTCAGTGGTGACCGGTTCGCCAAGCACATCATGCATAAGATATATCCCTCCGAATGTACCGTCAACGATCGATCCCCATAGAGGCGGTTTTGCAGGCGTTGTTATCTTAAGTCCCGCATCAGTGCCAAGGAAAACGAAATCGCACATTTTGTCCATATGCATAGCCCACGACATTCTGTAGTCCATGACCATGCCGTTTTCAAACCTTATAAGAGCAACTGAAAAATCATCCACGGAAAATCTTTCGCTCTCATTGTAATATTTAGGATTCTTCCCAAAAAAGTCGGATGTATATGCCGAAACGGTAGTGGGTTTTGGATATCCGATGGAATTAAGTGCAAAATCCAGAGAATAACAGCCCATATCCCCTATCGCTCCGAAAGCCGCTTTATCCTTATCTATAAAGGTCCCGCCGGGTATGCCTCTTCTTCTGGAACCGCCTGTCTGAACATAATAGATCTTCCCGAGAACGCCGCTGTCTATTATTTCTTTTACCTTCCTGCAGTTCGGGCTGTATCTTGGCTGGAAGCCTATCGTCAATATCTTTCCTGATTCTTTTTCCGCCCTCATGATGTCTGCAGCTTCCTGTATAGTCACGCACATGGGTTTTTCTAAAAGAACATGCAGTCCCGCTTTCAAAGCGGCAATAGCGCATACCGCGTGCTGTGTATTATATGTGCATACGGACACCGCATCCAATCCCTTCATTGCGCACAGCTCTTCGTGAGACTCAAAAGCCAGTGCATCGGTCAGCTCATACTTATCGAGAAGCTTTCTGGCCTTATTTGGTATGATGTCCGCAGCCGCAACTATCTCAACATCATCAAAGCTTTTGTATGCCCTTATATGCGGTTCCGCTATACCGCCTGTGCCTATTATTCCGACTCTTAATTTCTTAGCCATTTATGCCTCCGCTATGCTTCTGAATTTCCTGTATATATTTTTTGCGTCATATCTGTTTAACGGCCCTCTTAATCTGAATATGACATTTCTCTTCTTGAAAGGCCATTTCCTGCTTTCCAGTATCTTCATCCCTTCCAGTGATGTTAAGGACAGCGCCTGAAGTAATACGATATTCTTTGGTACCGCATCCATAAGCTCCTGCATATCAAGAAACAGGCTGTCATAATCCACTCCCGTCATGCCCGGGATAGCTGCAAGCGTTTCCACTATTCCTTTTGGAGTCCCGCAGTAGTGCATCCTTCCGCCTCCGAGCTGTTTTAAGAATCTTTCATCATATTTACGTACCTGCTTCTCATACAGTTCTTTCCCTATCATGTGTAAAGAGCAGTTCGATATCCTTGCGTTGCCTTTCCACTTTGCACCCCAGTCATACTGCCAGCCATCCTCCGCATTGGTCCATTTTCTTTGTGCCCTGGCATATTCTATAGTTGCATCGGTAACGACATCCATAAGCTTATCGAATACTTCCGGGTCGTCGTACATATCGGTGAATATATCCGTTCCCCTTATCACATGCGCATTATTGAACGGTCCCTGTATATCGGACATCATTATATGATACCCTTCGGGCAGTACCTTTTTGTATGCCTCGGTCCATGCTTTGACCTTACTGTATGTTTCACAGCTTATAGAGGGCTTTTTTACATTCCACACATCTTCTTTTGTCCTTAATATATGGTTTCTGCAGCAGGGCAGGTTGTTTACAGGATAAAAAAGATCGCATCCGAATGCACTTGCAACTGTAGGCGTGCCAAATTCGGAACGCACTCCCATAACAGTGTCATCTCCCAGCCAGCGGCTCATCTTAAGGCCATCCAACTGTGCATGCAGCATGGTTTCCGGGTCTTTCATCATCTCTTCCCATGTGGGAATAAAAGAAGGATAGACAGGCATAACGAATTTAGGGATACAGTTATCGGGATCATCAGCCAGCATCATGTATTCTTTATCAAGATCCTCATATCTTTTGAGTTCCCTGTCAGACAGTGCATATTCTTTGAAATTTATCATAATGGATTCCTTTCAGGTCATATCGGTCTGCATTGATCTTATTTCTTTTTAGATTATATCACCAGAATAAAAAACAAAAAATATTAACGCCGTATATAAATCATTTTATGTTAATATATCGGTTAGATGAGGTCAGAAAATATGAGAAACAAAGCCGGTATACCGCGGGAGGAATATCCAAGACCGCAGTTTGTGAGAAAAGAATGGAAGAATCTGAACGGGCAGTGGAAATTCGCTTATGATAACGGCAAAAGCGGAAGAGAAAGAAGAATGTTCGATAACGGGCAGGATAAATGCTATCCGCTTAAGATCACGGTGCCTTTCAGCCCTGAAAGTATCCTTTCAGGGATAGGAAATACGGATTTCATGCCATGTATATGGTACAGAAAAACGGTAAGGATAAACAGATCACACATAGAAGGCGAAAGGACGATACTGCACTTCGGTGCATGCGATCACTACACCGAGGTATGGATAAACGGTCATTCAGCAGGAAGACACATAGGGGGATATGTATCCTTTGAATTTGATATAACAGAATATATAAATGAGGGAGAAAATATAATAACAGTCTGTGCCGAGGATGACATATGTTCCAATAAACAGCCCTCAGGCAAGCAGTGCCATGAATACGCTTCAAAAGGCTGCATGTATACGAGGACGACAGGTATATGGCAGACGGTATGGCTGGAGTACGTCCCAAAGGAATATATACAAAAAACCAAATATACTGCGATTATCGAAACATCAACACTGGATATAGAAGCGATATGCAGATCAGCTCATGGTATGACCATAAGCGCTAAGGCTTTTTATAATGGTAAGCAGGTGGGAACAGCCAAAGCGACGGTAGCAGGTAAGTTTGTGAAACTGTCCGTGAAACTTAAAGAACTCCATTTGTGGACTCCTTATGATCCCTGTCTGTATGATCTGTTGCTTACCCTTGGTAAAGACAGGGTCTCCGGTTATTTCGGCATGAGAAGTATCGTTTATGCCGACGGCAAAATGCTCCTTAACGGCAGGTCCATATTCGAAAGACTTGTACTCGATCAGGGCTTCTACCCCGACGGGATAATAACGGCACCGACAGATGCTGCGTTGATCAAAGACATAACGATGTCAAAAGACATGGGATTCAACGGTGCGCGTATGCACCAGAAGATATTCGAAGAGAGATATATTTATCACTGTGACCGTCTAGGTTATATGGTCTGGGGAGAACAGGGATCATGGGGGCTGGATGTTTCAGGACCCGAAGCATGGAAAGGCTTCCTGCCAGAATGGCTCGAAGAGATCGAAAGGGACTATAACCACCCTGCGATAGTAGGCTGGTGCCCATATAACGAATCATCAAAACTGCAGGATCACTGGCTTGTAAAAATGACCGTTGATATGACGAGAACTTATGATCCTACAAGGCCTGTGATAGATGCTTCGGGATGGTGGCATGAAGGAGTAAGTGAAATAACCGACACGCATGAAGTGGAACGGAATGAAGAAGTGTTAAAAGACAGATACGAAAAACTTGCCAGAGGTGAAGGATATGAGATGTTCCGTTCGGTAAAAGGGAATCCTTCATTCATATCAGAATGCGGTGCAATGTGGATAGCGGATGCATCCTCACCTGAATGGACTAAGAAAGAAGGCATGCCCAGGAACGAAGATGAGCTTTTAATGCAGGTCACGGGGGTATTGGGAACATATCTTGCCTGCCCTAAACTCTTTGGATTCTGTTTCACGCAACTTACCGATGTTGAGCAGGAAAAGAATGGCCTGTATACATATAACAGAGTTCCTAAAATAGCTGCCGAAAGAATAAAGGAAGTCATTACACGAAAAGCCGCCATTGAGGATTGATCCATTTATGTCTCCTTCTGAAAGTCGGTGACTTTCGATCGCTTTGATGTTAAAATGTACACAGATATCATAAATACTATTTGAGGCAATACCATGAATATATCAGGACTTCAAAAGATAACGCTACTGGATTATCCAGGGAAAATAGCAGCAACTGTCTTTACCGGGGGATGTAATTTCCGTTGCCCATTTTGCCACAATGCTTCGCTTGTCCTACACCCCGACACGGCACGAAATTTAACCGAAGAAGAATTTTTCAGTTTCCTTTCGAAACGAAAGGGAATACTAGACGGAGTATGCATATCAGGTGGCGAACCACTTATTCAAAGTCAAATAAATGAGTTTATCTCTAAAATCAAATCTTTAGGTTTTTTAGTGAAATTGGACACTAACGGAAGTTTTCCCGCTAAACTTATAGAACTGGTCAACAAAGGGTTGATCGACTATGTTGCAATGGATATTAAAAATTCACCCACAGGTTATGCAAAAACAATAGGAACAACCAAAGAGGTGTTGCCTCAGATCAATGAAAGCGTAACCTTTCTGCTTGTTGATAATGTTGAATACGAATTCCGCACAACGGTAGTGAAAGATTTTCATTCAAAAGAAGATTTCACTGCGATCGGAAAGTGGATACAGGGAGCCAAAAAATATTTTCTTCAAAACTTCATTGACTCAGGCGATCTGATACAGCCTGGGCTTCATGGTGTTGATATCACTGAATTGTCAGCATTTTCAGATATCGTACGTGAATATGTACCTTCTGTCCAGATCAGGGGGGTATAGTATGCATATTGTATATATGAAAATAAACACACACAACATATTGTGTTTCCCTCTTGACAAAGAAATAAAAAAAAACTACAATAAATTTCTCTCATAGTTTTATGTGAGCAAATATTTACATCAAAGCATATCATTATTAAACTGCTTTTTTATCATGGGGAGAGGGTTATAAAATGTATCAGGTAATTAAAAGAGATGGAAAGATCACCGATTTCAGCATCAGCAAAATTTCAAATGCAATAGCTAAAGCATTCGATGCACAGAACAAACAGTATAATGCTGATATTGTTGACTTTCTCGCGCTAAAGGTGACGGCAGATTATCAGAATTTGATAGAAAATGGTCTGATAGGGGTAGAAAAGATACAGGACAGTGTCGAACGGGTTTTAGTGCAGGCAGGTTATGCAGACATAGCGAAAGCGTATATCCTATACCGGAAGCAGCGTGAAAAAGTACGTAATATGAAAACTACGCTCCTTGACTATAAGGAGTTGGTCAATAGTTATGTAAATATTGACGATTGGCGCGTTAAAGAGAATTCCACTGTTACCTATTCCGTTGGCGGTCTTATACTGAGCAATTCCGGAGCTATCACTGCGAATTACTGGCTTTCTGAAGTATATGACGAAAACGTTGCAAATGCGCACAGAAATGCGGATATGCATATCCACGACCTCTCCATGCTGACAGGTTATTGTGCCGGATGGTCACTCAAACAGCTCATACAGGAAGGCTTGGGGGGAATAGAAGGCAAGATCACTTCTTCACCCGCAAGCCATCTTTCCACATTATGCAACCAGATGGTAAATTTTCTTGGCATCATGCAGAATGAATGGGCCGGCGCTCAGGCATTTTCGTCCTTTGACACTTTTCTCGCGCCTTTTGTAAAGACAGATAACCTGAGCTACAAGGAAGTAAAGCAGTGCATACAGTCATTTATCTACGGCGTAAACACACCAAGCCGTTGGGGAACGCAGGCACCTTTTACTAACGTGACACTTGACTGGACAATACCGGACAGTCTCGCGGAGCTTCCCGCTATCGTAGGTGGCAAAGAAATGGATTTCAAATACAGGGACTGCAAAAAAGAGATGGATATGATAAATAAGGCCTTCATTAATATTATGATTGAGGGCGATGCCAATGGCAGAGGTTTTCAGTACCCCATTCCGACTTATTCAATAACAAAGGATTTTGATTGGAGCGATACGGAAAACAACCGTTTGCTGTTCGAAATGACCGCTAAATATGGCACCCCTTATTTCTCCAACTATATTAACAGCGATATGCAGCCAAATGACGTTCGCAGTATGTGTTGCAGGCTGCGGCTCGATCTTAGGGAACTCCGCAAAAAAGGAGGCGGTTTCTTTGGCAGCGGCGAGAGCACAGGCTCCATTGGAGTCGTGACGATCAATATGCCCCGCATAGCATATCTTGCTACGGATGAAACAGATTTCTACAATCGTCTTGACAAAATCATGGATATCGCCGCCAGTTCACTGCAGACCAAACGAACTGTCATCACAAAACTAATGAATGCCGGACTCTACCCCTATACAAGGAAGTATCTGGGTACTTTTGACAATCATTTTTCCACCATAGGTCTTATCGGAATGAACGAAGCAGGCCTCAATGCGAATTGGCTCAGAGCCGATCTGATGCATCAACCCACCCGGCAGTTTGCAAAGGCTGTGCTAAATCATATGCGGGATAGGCTGGTAAAATATCAGGAACAGTACGGTACACTGTTTAACCTTGAAGCTACGCCCGCTGAATCCACCACTTACCGGCTTGCCAAGCACGATGTTAAAAGCTATCCCGACATCATAACTGCAGCGAAACCGGGAGACACCCCTTACTACACAAACAGCTCCCACCTCCCTGTCGGTGCTACGGACGATATATTCGAGGCATTAGAGCTACAGGATGAATTACAGGTTCTGTATACCTCAGGTACGGTATTTCATGCGTTTTTAGGCGAAAAGCTGCCCGATTGGCATTCTGCGTCTGTGCTTGTCCGAAGGATCGCAGAAAACAGCAGACTCCCCTATTACACAATATCCCCGACATATTCGGTGTGCAAAACACATGGGTACATAAGCGGCGAGCATTTCAAGTGCCCTCAGTGCGGCGAAGAAACCGAGGTTTATAGTAGAATAACCGGTTACTACCGCCCTGTGAAAAACTGGAACGAGGGAAAATCACAGGAGTTTAAAGATCGTAAAGTGTATGATGCCAACAAATTTGTTTCAGAATCAGCTGATTCTGATCATAAGGGGAAAAAGAAGCTGCTGCTGTTTACAACTCCCACTTGTTCTAACTGCTCGATAACAAAAAAAGCTTTGACGGAAGCCGGAATTGCATATAACACTATAGATTCAAGCGAACATCAGGATCTAGTTGAGAAATATGGAATCCTTCAGGCCCCGTCGCTTGTAGTCATAACAAACGATGTCCTGGAAATATTTTCAGGGTTACTCAGCATAAGGGAGTTCATAAAGAAAAATTGCGCATAAAAAGTGTATGAAAATAGTCGGACACTGTGTGCTTATTTGATATTTTAGTGTTTTATCTGTAATAATGCTTCTGATTTGACAATCAGACAAGAAATCTGAAATATTCAGATTACCGATATAACAGTTCTCTATATATTCTTAATGAATAATATTTCCATCGGCTGAGTATCCAAAAGCAGGCTGCCTGTGTCTTTATACCCTGCTTTTCTGTAAAAATGCTGTGCCTGTTCATCGGCCTGCGAGGATGTCATGACTGATCTGTATCCTCTTATCTTCATTTCACTTTCGAAAAACAGGACTAATTCTTTTCCTGTTCCCTTACCCCTGTGACCTTCATCAACAAAAAGCATATTCATGAAAGGGGTATTATCCCAAAAATAGCCGAATCTTAACCAGCCGATATTGCTCCCGTCAAAGTCTCTTGCCACAATGATTTCCTTATCCCGGATCTTTCTGCCTATAAGTTCCTTTAATATGTGCCTGTCATTTTCCAGTATATACTGAAAGTCATTTTCACATGCGTATCCTATTTTTATCATTTTACCCTCTTTTACATTCAATACGGCTTATTACCGCTGTACATCAAAATCAAGTTCGCTGACCGTTTTACCTTCCATGATGAGTTTCAGTCTGGCTTTCCCTTCTCTGCCTGTCGTTTTGATGTATGTGCCTGAGTACCCGCCTCTTAACGGTACCGTATCCGGCCCGATCAGTTCTATCGGCCCTTCGGTGACAAGCGTTATTGCATCGTTACAGTACGGAAGGATATTTCCGGATCCGTCTGATGCTTCTATCCTGACTGAAGCAACATCATATGTTTCCTCTTCCTTTAATGTATATGTATCCGCATATGCTCTTATGCCCACTCTTCGCACTGCTTCCTTTATGACCGTCTTCACTGTCTTCCCGTCTTTCATTGCTTCAAATCTGTAGCGTCTGCCTGCTTTGCCCCACCCCTCTATATGTTCCGTCACTATCCCGGTAAGCTCATCTATAGTCTTATGCTCAGCTACAAGAACGGTACTTATCATAAGCATATACCGGACAGGTATATTCTCGGGACCGTTATTTAAAATGTAACGTATAAGTTTCTTCAGCTTCCCGGATGAACTCTTTTTGAAACCATATTTTGTTACAAGGATATCACCTGTAAAATCATCTATCAGAACGGGAGGATGAGGAAGGTTCGGAAACATCGTTTTGTCCGGTCTGAACTCGTTTATGAACTCATCGTTCCTGTACATCCGTATACTATCGCAGTTTGTCACTGCCCATACCCCGCCTGACAGGCTTTTCTCGCGGTCTCCTTTATCCATGGAAGAGAATACTTCAAGTATCGGTCCGGATCCTGACTGGCAGGCATATACCTTCGCCGCATATTTAGCATTCCTGAACATATCATTAACTCCGTGATAGCATATACTGTCACCGCTTCCAAAATCCTTATGCGTATTATAGTCATTCATGCACCAGCCGAATGCGCCTGACACCTGGCTGTCGCCGTATACGGCATCCAGCACTCTTGCATGCCTTAACGCATGCTCTGTTCTGTGTGCTTCATCATCAAAAGCCTTTGTCGGATACATATGCCCGTTGAATTCTGTTATGAGGTAAGGGGCTTTGGTTTTTGTGATCTCCTTTTTCTTTTTTATGCCTCTGTTTGTCCCCTGATGTGAAAAGTCATTGTATGTATACACATCCTCAAGAAGGTGGCTGTTTTTAATATATCTTACGCCTCCGGTCTGCCTTGTATCATCCAGTTCATGAGCTATCCTGTTTGTTTCAACGTACAGTATATCATCGTCTAACGATTCATTTATACGTACTCCCCACAGTATGACTGACGGGTGATTCCTGTACTCAAGTACCATTTCCCTGGTATTTTTCTTTGCGGTCTCTTTCCACAACTCGCCGCCTACATGCTGCCAGCCGGGTATCTCGGTAAAAACCAGTATCCCGAGTTCGTCGCATTTGTTTATGAAGTGCAGGCTCTGGGGATAATGCGATGTCCTTACCGCATTTACCTTAAGTTCGTTCTTTAATATTAACGCATCGTTTTCCTGTACTCTTTTAGGCATCGCATATCCCGCATAAGGATATGACTGGTGCCTGTTCAGCCCTATTATCTTGACTTTCCTGCCATTTAACCAGAACCCGTCTTCTTTAAAAACAGCTGTCCTGAAACCGAATGTTACTTTGAATTCATCCAATACTATGCTTTCTTTGCATAATTTTATACTGAACACGTACAAAGCAGGCTCGTCTATATCCCAGTTCCTGGCTTTATCTATTGTTTCGGTAATTTCAGTTATTTCTTTTGTTAAGCTCACAGTCTCGGTAAAGATGATCCTTCCGCTGCTTTTTTCCGTTATGCTGCATATTGCAGAACAGTCGTCTTCCCTGTTCAGTGTTATATCTGCCTTGAAATTCGGTCCTTCTGTCTCTGCCATTGACGCTTTAACAAACACATCTTTTATATATGTCTTTTCCTTTACTTCTAAAAAGACCTCGCGGTATATCCCTCCGTATGTAAGATAATCTATTACGGATCCAAACGGCGGCTGGTCCAGAGCCTCGCGTGAATCTACAAGCACAGCTATGCTGTTCACCTTGCCAAATTCCACAAGGTCGTTTATATACACGGTAAATGCCGTATATCCGCATTCATGCATGCAGGCTTCTTTTCCGTTTATATACACCGTTGCTTTATGGGCTACCGCCATAAAGTTCAGAAGAAGGATATTATTCTTCCATGATTCTTCTACATACAGATCCTTTTCATATCCGGAACTTTTCTGATGATCCGATTCATTGATGTAGTTGAAAGGGATGCATGAATTGCTGTGGGGCAGCCGCACTTTTTCATATTTCCTGCTTTCTGATGAATCATAATAACGCCAGTCATTGTTAAGATCTATCCTCATATCGTCCTCCTGTCTTTACCTGGTCCGTCCACGCTGTCTGTAAATATGATCATAATGACCGACCCTATGACCGATATGACAAGGCTTACAAACAGCATCTGTGAAACGGAAAGGCTGTCGATAAGCCAGCCTCCGAGCAGGCTTCCGAATACTCCTCCAAGCGTGCTGGTGGTCGTAACAAGAGCCTGCCCTTTTATCTGATCCCTTTTTTCCATTATCGCATTCACGTAATATACCGAAGCAGGTATGAATATTGCAAACGCAAGCATCTGGAATACCTGTGTGGAATATATATGCCAGACTGAAGCGGAAATATATATGCTAAGAGCCTTCACGCTGAAGAATACCGCAGACATCTTTAAAAGAGAACTGCACTTGTTCTTTTTTATAAAGAACATATACAGTATCATCCCAAGTACTTCGAGAAATGCGGAAATGGCAAGTATATTGCCCATTTCACCTGATCCGCCACCGACGCTCTCCACGATATTTATCATGAAATTGATTATCATGTTGTAGCTGGTAAAAATGAAAACTGAACCTAAAAGGAGAAAACTGAATCTTTTATACTTTTTAAAGAACCGGAACATGCCTGTGGATATATCTTCATCCTTCACCCTCTCATATTTTTCCTTGGTTTCTGCAGCCGGACCGGTTGGTCTGAACGTAAGGGTGACTATGGCAAGAAGCACAAAAAGAACAAGATATACCTTCGGCACTATATCCGCCCCGTAAGTCTTTGATAAGGAACCGACAGCAAATGATATCATTGCATATGAAAAAGAACCTAGGCCTCTTGTTATACTGAAGTTGATATTTATCCCCCTGTTGGTATATTCCATGGCAAGGGAGTTTATGAACGAATGAAGAGTCAAAAGGAATACTATCATGCACATGACCAGGATCGCAGTCAGGACCGGATGCCCTTTTATGGTTATGAGGAGAACAGCAAGAAATGCCGATATGCATGATATACCCGCAATAATTGTTTTTAAAAGAGATTTTTCCGATTTGTCGGCAAATGAAGCTAAGAGCGGCTGCAAAAGAGCGGCGCATATATTCGCAAAAGCCAGTATCAAACCTATCTGTTTGTTTTCAAAGCTTTTACTCAGTAAGTAAAACGCTGCATAATTATATACCGTACAGAAAGCCATCCAGTACAATCCCTGCATTGCACCGTAAGATATATTTATACTCCTGGCCAGTTTCCTTTTGTCCATTGATACCTCTTGATGATTGTATCAAAAATCCGGCTTCTTTTATACTTTTTTATTGACAACGCCTATAATTGCTTTCTTCTGAATATCGTTACTGATGCCGCCACGAAAAACAATGAAAGCAGACCGGTTATAAGGAGAGCATAACCAAGTGATGACACTTCTATGGTATTAGTTATAAGGCCCAGATTATCTGTCGTAAGCGATAGAGGGTTATACTTATGTGCTGCCGGTATAATATCCAAAAGTAATAAAATGACTGTTGCCGTGCCTGTTATGAGCATACATCCGTAGTTGCTTTTAACCAGCGTCGAAGAAAACAGCAGCAACGCAAGCAGGAAAGCTCCAAACAGCCATAGGCAGAACACGGAAAACAACAGATTGAATATTTCATCGCCCGGAAACAGAAATACTGTATATCCCCATGTCAGAAAGAAGCATGCAGTGATACTGACCGTCCAGATGATCAGCATACCGGTGTATTTTGAAAGTATAACTGTGGACCGGGACAATCCCTTTGTAAGCATGTTTATAAGCGTTCCCTTTGACAGCTCTGTTGCCAATATACCGCTAAAAACGATCACCATAACAATAAACCCCATCTGAGTGACGTTCTTAAAAAATTGCGACCATGAATCAAATGCCGTAGGCTCAGCCAGCGTGATTGACATACCTTCGGGCATTACTTCCGCAAGAATGTCGGGCATTATCTTTGCCATAAGAGGATTGGTGATCCCGAAAATCGAGAAAACCATGAGCATTATGAACAGTTTGTATGTTCTGGTATTTTCAAGCAGTTCTTTTTTAAGAAAGGCAATATAGTTTCTCATTTTACTACCTCCGCGAACAGGCTTTCCAGTGACGGTTCCATCACTTCAAACTTTAGTGGGATGATCTTCTTCCTGGATAAAAGGTCGATCAGGAAGTGTCCTCCGGAATTTGTATCAGCTGTCATGACTGTTATAGTGCTTCCATTCCGGGACAGGTTCACTGTATGTCCTCTTAGTTCCTCAGAACTCTCAAACAGGACGGCTTCATCCGTATTTAGAAAATCAATGATGAATCCATTGTTCCTTTTCCGTTCTTTTATTTCTGCAAGCGTGCCATACAGTGCCAACCTGCCTTTATGCAATATCGCGACGCGGTCACAGATCTTTTCAACATCAGAAAGGATATGCGTGGAAAAAACGACCGTTGTTTTTCCTTTGATGGCACGTAAAATATCAAGTATCTCATTTCTGCCTATCGGGTCAAGCGCAGATGTAGGCTCGTCACAGATCAGAAGCTTCGGTTCATTCAATAGCGCCTGTGCTATGCCGAGACGCTGTTTCATCCCTCTTGAAAATCCTCCGATCTTTCGTTTCTCATCTTTTAATCCTACGAGCGAAAGCAATTCCCCGCTTCTCGCTTTAATGTCTTCATTCTTAAGGCCGGTGATCTCCCCGCAAAGTTTCAGGTACTCCATCGGTCTCATATATCCATAAAACTCGGGAACATCAGGAAGAAAACCGACACTCCTGTTGGTCCTGGTTTCACCGTAAGTCACTAACTCGCCGCATACAGTCACGCTTCCGCTATCTGCTTTCAACAACCCGAGAACGATCTTCATTGTTGTTGTTTTGCCTGCGCCATTTTGTCCGACAAAGCCGAATACGCAATGCTCGGGAACGTCCATATCCAATCCGGTCAGGACTTCATGATCACCAAAACGCTTATAGAGCTGTTTTACTTCCAAAATACCCATTATTCTTCACCCCTGCCAAATATGAAATAGACGATAGGGCCAATGATCTGAACACACATCACTATAATTGCCCACATCACCTTATTGCCGAAGCGGTAATTCGGGTGCTTCAGTACGTGGATAAGAGCCGTAATGCCAAGGGCAAGCTCCGCTACCAAAAGCGGGATAAGAAATGGCCAGTATTTGATCAAGATCTCCATGATGTATCCTCCTGACAGTTATTTTTCAGTCTTTCTACTATGCTTAAAAAACCGTGTTCACCTGCAAGTACGGTAAATGCGGGATTTTTCACGATCGCATCGGCCATGCTGCTCCGTATATTTTTTTCGTCGCGTGGCGGCGCTGTCCCTAAAGCTGACTCATCGAACCATCCATCAAGCAGATCGAAGAAGCTGTCACCTTTCAGGCGTAAAGGCCATATATCTCCTGTAACGAGTTCCGTGTATTTTTCCAATATATCCAATGCCCCGGCTCTGTCATTATGCATTAAAAAACCCTGTGCTGCGGAAACATAGAAGTTCATGAGTATCGACGGATGAAGGTTTTCCATATCAAACGTCTCCGCCATAGCCTGAGTCCGTCTGTATACTTCCGTGAACTTTTCCTGATCATCGGTACACAGTGTCAGATAAGAAGTCAGAACGGTAAACAGTGCAACGATATACTTGTAAGTCCCGACCTGTAAAACAGTCTTCGCTTCCAGCGTTTTCCCGGTCATCTGGTAAGCTGAAGCGAGCAATGTCTCTGTAAAAGACAACTGTTCATTCGTTCCGTCAAGCAATTCCAGCGCTTCATAAGGATCACCCAGAGCCATTGAACAGACAGCCGTCATGTTTAATGTCTGCCTGCACAGTTCCGTATCATCGCTTTCATTTTTTATTCTGACAAACAGTTCCTTTGCTTCTTTGATGATCGAAACGGTTTTGTCCGCATCGCCCGGCACTGCGCTGTTATTAAGTAACAGCGCACCGATCTGAAACAGCAGAGGAAAGCATGAGAAGTATTTTTTTGCGATCCCGCGGCAATGATCCAGTACTTCGTCAAGCGGTCTGGTGGCAAAATCAGAGGATAAGCTGTTGTACAATTTCCGTATATCTTCTTTGGTCATCTGCGGTTCATAACCCATGAGCTCATCAATGCTCATATTGAAATATGCGGCAAGCTGCGGCAGAAAAGTAATATCGGGATAACTCTGTCCGGTTTCCCACTTGGAAACAGATGCTTTGGATACCCCTATATGATTTGCCAGATCATCCTGAGTAAGCCTTTTTTCCCTTCGTTTATTCATGATCACGCGCGCAATATTGATTTCGCTCATAAATATCACCTCTGTTTTAATTATACGTGTATGGTATTTTTTAACAATGGATTTATAGTTGATTTTGGTTGAATAAATCAACCTGTGCGATACATGGCCGGATATCTTATATGATGCACCAATTATCAAAGAAAATGTGTTATCTTATACTCATCACAAATCAGCAGGTGGAACATGAATGCAAAAATAGAAATGTACAACGACAGGCCGACGATATTTATAGATAACGTTCCTTATCCTCCGGTCATATATTCCCTTACGGGATGTATGGAAGGCAGGCTCTCTTATGACAAGCTGCCAAATGAAAGCATACGGCAGTTTGTAAGCGCGGGAGTCCGGCTTTTCCAGCTGGATGTATGGTTTGAGGATATGTGGTTCGAAGATGGGAGTTTTGATATCTCATTTGCGTTAAAACAGATGGACGGCCTTCTTTCAGCCGATCCGGGTGCTGCCATATTTTTAAGGCTTACCACTGTCCCTCCGAAGTGGTGGAACAGGAAGTATCCCGATGAGTGCGTGAGGTATGCAGACTGCGAAGTGACAGAAGAAGATCCTCAGCCTATAACGGCTGCATATAACGCGCATGATCTGAAACCTGTATACAGACACAGCTTTGCTTCAAAACAGTGGCTGGATGACTGCTCGGCCATTACGGTCAGATTTCTGAAAGAACTCCAAAAATACCCTCAGTCTGCCAGTCTTGCGGGAATACACATATGCAACGGGCTGTACGGCGAGCATCATTATTGGGCATTCGTGAACCATGAACCCGATACTTCCATACGCATGACCGAGCTGTTCAGGGAGTATACAAAAGATCCCAATGCCCATGTCCCCGGGATGGAGGAAAGATACAATCCGACAGATGGTATTTTCAGGGATCCTGTCAAAGAAAAGAATATGATAGATTACATCACTTGCCAGCATGAACTCGTCGCCGACTCTCTAATTCATTTCTGCAAGCTTGTAAAAGAAAACTGGGACGGTGATATCATAACAGGTGCGTTTTACTGCTATTATGTCGGTCTTTTCGGAAGAGCCTCAACAGGAGGTCATCTGGCTGAGGAAAAAGTATTAAATTCACCTTATGTTGACTATATTTCCGCTCCTTTGGCATATAACAGGAATCTTCGTCTGATAGGGGGAGCAGGCGTGAGCCGCAGCCTTATTGAATCGGCAAGGCTGCATCATAAGCTTTTACTTGATGAGATGGATCAGCCTACGCATATAGGCAATATCATGGGCGGTATGTATACCGTGCCTCTTTACGGATCACGGCAGATACTCAGGCGGAATATGCTGTCTTCGTTTCTTAGCGGAATGGGCTTCTGGTTCTATGATTTCGGGCCTTTGAATAAATCCGGCTGGTGGAACGGAACAGAATTCATGGATGATATAACAGCGCTTATAAAAATAATGAAAGAGTATTATAATAGAAAATTTGTTAAGAATGCCGATGTGCTTCTTGTTTTCGATACCAAGGTCCAAAAGTACGTGGCAAATAACGAAAAACAGGACCCTGTCACAGACAGGACATGCATAAATATATCATATCCCATGGCCTTACGTTCGGGAGCATCTATGGACACTGTATACCTGAGCGATCTTGATCTTTGCGATCTGGACAAATACAAATGCATAGTTTTCATGAATACATTCCTCCTGACCGATGCACAGAAGAAGTTCATACACAGGAAGGTATATAAAAACGGACGGTCTGTGATATGGTTTTTCGCTCCCGGTTATTCTGACGGTCATACGAACGATATAAGGCATATTGAAGATGTTACGACTTTTAAGCTGAAGAAGACAGAAGCAGGTACGGATCCTGTCATGATCTTCGGATCATATGAAAATCATTT
>JBAYNV010000019.1:0-23323 GCA_041678685.1 Clostridia bacterium | reverse complement strand
TATTAATGCTCCTTTTGTTTAAATTTTAAACATACACATAATATATGTTTAAAAGGTGCAAGTCAATGATGACAAAATGCATTGTATTACTGGTTTAAAATGATAAAATAAGGAATGGAGGTATCGTTATGTCTTATTCTTTAGGAATGGCTGCAATTAATCTTGAAATGCCGGATATCATACCGAGGACTGAATACGCATATCAGGGAGCATATGAACTGTTACGTAATGTGACGGGAATACAGGTATATCCCGAATCAGACGGAGACACTAAATTCGATGCGATATGTTCATTTGAAAGAGCATGGGACATATCTATGTTCTGGGGGATCAAAATAGGCGGCGATATTTTCAAAGGATTCAGGACAAGTATGGGCCATGCCGGTTTTGTAGAAGGATTTGCAGACTTTAAGGATAACAAGCATGAAGCTTTTACGGAACCCGAGGAAGTTTATTCATTCGATATGTACAGGACATTCGGTAATGTCGATATATTGAAAGCTACCGGTCTTTTCAATGAGGATATAGAGGGAAAATGCAGAAGACACCCTACAGGTGTCAACACAACGGGTATATATGTGACCTGTATTTCCGGCATACTTGAGCTTTTAGGCTGGGATATGCTTCTCTTATCCGCAGGGGAGGATCCAAAACGTTTCGGAGAATTCACTGTAAGATATCAGGAATGGATATCGCAGTATTTCAGGGCGCTTGCCTTATCGGATGCGCCCGTTGTGATGATACATGACGATATGGTCTGGTCAGCGGGACCGTTCATAGCACCGGCATGGTATGACCGGTATGTATTCCCATATGTAAAGAAAAACATTGCCGTACTTAAGGAAGCAGGTAAAAAAGTACTGTTCACATGCGACGGAGGTTACAACCTCTTTATCGACAGGTTTGCGGCTTTAGGTATCGACGCATTCATATTCGAACCGCTGACCGATCTTAAATACATATGCGAGAAATACGGAAAGACGCATTGCATAATAGGGAATGCGGATACAAGGATCATTATGAGGGGCACAAAGCAGGAAATACACGATGAAGTAAAAAGATGCTTCGACCTGGGAAGATCATGCCCGGGATACATGTTTGCATTGGGAAATCAGATATCTCCGGGTACTAAAATAGACAATCTTCTTTACTATAACGAAATGTATGAGGCAATGAAGAGAAGATGAAGCTATCGTATTTCGGCGTTGTGTCGATTGACATTTCAACTGTACGATCTTATCATAAAATATATATATTCCAAGGAGCAGATAATAAATGAAAACAACACCACTTACTTCTGTACATGAATCATTAAATGCCAGAATGGTAGATTTTGGCGGCTTTTACATGCCTGTACAGTACACTTCGATCATCGAGGAACACATGGCTGTAAGAAATGCAGCAGGTATATTCGATGTATCACATATGGGTGAAGTCACCGTAAAAGGGAAGGATGCATCCGCATATATCTATGATCTTGTAACGAACGATCCGACAGGAATGACTGAAGGACAGATCATGTATTCCCCCATGTGTTATGAGAACGGAGGCTGCGTGGATGACCTTCTCATATACAGGAACAGTGATAAGGACTACCTCATAATAGCCAACGCGTCGAACACAGAAAAAGATTTCGACTGGATGCAAAAACACATAAAAGGGTTTGACGTATCAGTGGAGAACATGTCCGCAAAATATGGTCAGATAGCTCTTCAGGGACCGAAGTCACAGGAAATACTGGGAAGCCTGACCAAAACGGATCTTGGATCCCTTCAGTTCTACAGATTTCGAAATGATGTCACGGTTGACGGGGTTAATACCATAGTATCAAGAACAGGTTATACCGGAGAAGATGGATTTGAGATCTATTGTGCCGCGGAAGATACGGAAAAGCTTTTCAGGAAGCTTATGGAGCTTGGTGCTCTTCCATGTGGATTAGGTGCAAGGGATACCTTGAGATTCGAAAGCGCTCTACCTTTGTACGGGCATGAACTCTCAGCGGATATCACTCCTTTGAATGCAGGGCTGAAACCATTTGTGAAACTTGAAAAAACCGGTTTTATAGGGCATGAAGCGCTGGTCAGACAGGCACAGGCCGGTCTTGACAGAAAATCAGCTGGTTTCGAAATGGTAGACAGAGGAGTTGCAAGAAACGGTTATGAGCTTTTCAATGCCGAAGGCAGAAAGATCGGATATGTAACAAGCGGAAGCAATTGCCCGTCTTTAAACAAGAATTGCGGAATGGGACTTATGGAAATAGAATATACGAAAGTCGGAACTGAAATATATGTGGATGTCAGAGGAAAGAAATTAAAAGCGGTAACGGTAAAGAAACCGTTCTACGCTAAAAAGTATAAAAAAGATTAAAGGAGAATGTCATGAAATTTACCAAGGATCACGAATGGATCAAAAAAGAAGGAAGTGTTGCGTATGTTGGGATCACAGATTATGCTCAGCAGCAGCTGGGAGACATAGTATACGTAGAAATGGCTGAGGAAAACATGGTTCTGCAGAAAGGGGATGTTCTATGCGCTGTTGAATCAGTAAAGACCGCAGCTGAGGTATATATGCCTGTAAGCGGAAGAGTTCTTCAAGGCAACAGTGAGCTTGAAGATGCTCCCGAAAAGGTAAATGAATCACCTTATGAAGCATATCTTGCCAAGATAGCATATGACGATGAATCCGAATTCGATGAATTGATGACAGAGGATGAATATACTGAATTTGTTGAAAGCGAGGCTAAATAACAATGAGATACATACCGGTAACACCAGATGACCGGGAGAAGATGCTTAAAGCCTGCAGGGCTTCCAAAACAGAAGACCTGTTTTCAGCGATCCCTGAAGATGTAAGGCTTAACAGGCCTTTGGATCTTCCCAAGGCTATGACCGAAATGGAACTTGTCAGATATATGGAAGCTATGGCATCGCAAAACAAGACTACAGACGATCATATCTGTTTCCTGGGAGCCGGTGCCTATGATCACTATATACCTTCAGTAATAGGGCACATGCTGTCGAGACAGGAATTTTTCACCGCATATACGCCTTATCAGCCGGAAATAAGCCAGGGTACATTGCAGGCAATATTCGAATATCAGACGATGATATGCGAACTTACAGGAATGGATGTTTCAAATGCATCGATGTATGATGGCGCATCAGCGCTTGGAGAAGCCGCAGGTATAGTTTCCATATCATCCAGAACAAGAAAAGACATAGTGGTACTGGACAGCATCAATCCTGAATATCTTGAGGTAGTACATACATATCTTAAATTCAAGGGAATAAATATGATAAAGCTGTCTGAAAAGGAGCTTTTAAAATACGATCTGTCACATGTCAGCGGTGTGTGCGTACAGTATCCGACATTCTACGGAACCATATCCGATATGGATACAATAGGGAAATATATAAAGGAAAGCGGAGCTGAACTGATAGTCTGTGCAAACCCTACTGCTCTTGCGATACTCGAATCGCCTGCTGATTTCGGTGCCGATTTCGTTGTTGGAGAAGGCCAGCCTCTCGGAATGCCTATGGCATTCGGCGGACCGTATCTGGGATTCTTTGCATGCAGGAAAGAGCATATGAGGCAGATGCCCGGCAGAATAGTCGGAAAAACTGCCGACAGCGTAGGCAATATAGCATATGTATTGACATTGCAGGCAAGGGAACAGCATATAAGGAGAGAAAGAGCCACATCCAATATCTGCTCGAATGAAGCTCTCTGTGCTCTTACCGCTACCATATACCTTTCAATAACAGGAAAAGAAGGATTCAAGGAAGTCGCATCAAGATGCATGGATAACGCACATTATACATACAGGGAACTCATAAAGACAGGGAAATTTGAAGCTGTATCCAAAACCCCGTTCTTTCATGAATTCGTAGTGAAGCCAAAGGCGGATATAAAGAAACTCAATAAATACCTTTTTGACAACGGATTTATAGGGGGTCTCGAAACGGATAAAGGCTGGCTTGTGGCAGTTACTGAAAAGCGTACAAAAGACGAAATAGATGCTTTTGTAAGAAAGGCCGGTGAGTTCAATGACTAGTAAGCTGATATTCGAACTTAGCAAAGTCGGTAAAAACGCTTTTTCATTACCAGAAAGCAAAATACCGAAAACAAAGTTAAATGAAAAATATATGCGTAAAGAGGACGCAGAACTGCCTCTTGTATCGGAAGTCGATGTGGTCCGTCACTTTACCCAGATATCACAGCACAACTTCGGTGTCGATCAGGGATTCTATCCTTTAGGCTCGTGCACGATGAAGTATAACCCCAAAGTCAACGAGGATATCGCAAAACTCAGAGGATTTACAAATATTCATCCGTATCAGGATCCCAAAACGGTCCAGGGCGCATTAAAGCTCATGTATGATCTGGAGCAGTATCTGTGCGAGATAACGGGAATGAGCGGAGCAACGCTGCAGCCTGCTGCGGGAGCTCACGGCGAAATGACCGGTATAATGATAATAAAAGCTTATCACCAGAGCAGAAACGACATGAAAAGAACGAAGATAATAGTACCAGACTCAGCTCATGGAACCAATCCGGCAAGTGCCGCTGAAGCCGGGTATGATATCGCAGAAGTCAAATCCAATGATCAGGGACTGGTGGATTGTGATGCGCTCGAGGCCATGATGGATGACGAGACTGCAGGATTCATGCTTACAAATCCCAATACTTTGGGATTGTTTGAAAGCAATATCAGGAAGATAGCAAAGATAGTCCACAAAAAGGGAGGCCTGCTTTATTACGACGGTGCGAATCTGAATGCCATAATGGGCATAGCACGGCCTTTTGACATGGGATTCGACGTTGTACACTGCAATCTCCACAAGACGATGTCGACACCTCACGGCGGTGGCGGTCCCGGAAGCGGTCCGGTGTGTGTAAAGAAGGAACTGGTGCCTTTCCTGCCTGTTCCCGTTGTATCAAAGAAACAGGATGAATATTTTCTTGATTATGAGCGGCCGTTATCGATAGGTAAAGTAAAGGCATTTTACAGCAACTTCCTTGTAACAGTAAAAGCTTTATCATACATACTGTCGATGGGACCTGACGGATTAAAAGCCGCAAGCGAAGGCGCGGTACTTAATGCCAACTATATTATGCAGGGCGTGAGAAGGAGTTTCATTATCCCATATGACAGATACTGCATGCATGAGTTTGTCCTCTCCGGAGACAGGCAGAAGGAAAAGAACGGAGTCACTACTCTTGATATGGCCAAGAGGCTTCTTGATTATGGATATCATCCTCCGACGATATATTTCCCTCATATTGTACATGAAGGAATGATGATCGAACCGACCGAGACTGAAAGCAAGGAGACTCTGGATGAATTCATTGACGCTTTAAATAAGATCGCCGATGAAGCTGAAACTGATCCTGATCTTCTTAAGACTGCGCCTCATACGACATATATCAAAAGGCCTGATGAAGTAGGTGCTGCCAGAAACCCGGTCCTAAGGTGGAAAAAAGAGTAGAAAACAGGATCTTCACATAAGTGTGATATAAATCAACAGGATGAACAGCTAATGCTGTTCTTCTTGGTTTTGAAAGTCCTGTATCCTGTCCGTTAACGGAAGGTTTTTTATTGACAGAAATATTGTCAAAGTGTAAAGTATCCTTATGTATGATACAGTGTTTTTTGAACTGGCAGGGGGAAATAAATGAGCGATATCAATATGACGCAGTCATTTACATATGATATAAAGAAAAAGATACTTAGCGGAGAATGGGCTGAAGGCTTCAATATACCTTCTTTACGTGATCTTTCAGCCGGCATGGGTGTAAGCAGAAGCGTTGTCAATACCGCTATTGCCAATCTTGCGACAGAAGGGTATGTCGTCATATCGCCAAGGAAAGGCACATCAGTATCTGATTGGCGCCATGAAGGGACATTAGCAGTCCTCAATGATGCCATAGAACTGGGTTACATCGATAACGAGACAGTAAACGGCCTTTTCCAGATACTCATATTTATAGAATGTAACGGAGTGCTTGAAGCTTCGTTCAAAGGCAGAGAAGAAGATATTATTGTCTTGAAGGCGGTCACCGACAGGGAAGCGGCAACTAAAAATATCGATGAACTGGTACGTCTTGATATGGAATATCTGAAAATGATAATCAAAATGTCGGGAAATATCGCATATTCACTGATCTTCGGATCATTGGAAGGAGCGATAATGAAAGCCGCATCCATATATTGTGCGGATGAATCGACTAAACAGAACATGCTGAAGATACATAAAAACATATATGAAGCGCTCAAGTCAAAAGACGGGCAGATGGCTAAATGGGAAATGCAGACACTTTTAGATCATTTACGCGTTTTAATAGAGTACAAGACAGGTAACCGTAACGATAAATAAAGTATATATTTTGTAACTCAGCAGAATGTTAGGTTCTCATTTTATGTTGATAAGCAACTTACGGGTTGCTTTTTTATTTTGAATTTAATGTGTACAATATAGGTGTAAATCTACAGATAACTGACAAAATAATGTTTTGAAAAGCAACAAAATATATTTGACATTATTTAGTACCTGATATACTATATTAATAAAAGGAGGATTTCATATGAATATGCCTAAAATAGTTCCTATCGCGGAACTTAGAGACACGAAACATGTACTGAATATGTGCAGAGCAACAAAAGAACCTATCTATGTTACAAAGAACGGATATGGTGAACTTGTTATCCTGAGCATAAACGCATTTTCCGAGATAACTGCGGAAGTAGAAAACTTAAGAAAAGTTGTAAAAGAACTGAAAGATTCAACGCATAACCCAAGCAAAGAGTAGTAAAGAAAACTTGATATAGTAAATACGGATATTCACCGTATAATGTCATACACTTGCATGTTAAAAAAGGATAAAAGTAAACTATCCTTTGTTTTTGTTGTTATCAGCTATCGGTTATCTTTTTACTCTTGCATTTCCTTTATATATGCTCCAGATCATGTCTTCATCAGCAGGCGTTCCGTAATCCGTGAGAAGAGTAGTGACAAGAGCTCCGCTTGCCCATCCGAAATCTATCCATTTCTCCGGTTCCCATTCCTTCAGGATGCCATAAAGCAATCCTCCTACGAAGCCGTCTCCTCCGCCTATTCTGTCAAGGACAGTGATCTCCCTCGGCTCTACTGTGAACCATTCGCCCGAAGCATACATTACTGCACCCCATAAATGGCTGTTGGCATTCTGCACCTGCCTAAGCGTGTTGGCAAATACGGTGACATAAGGGAACAGTGCTTTCGTTCTTTGGATCATATCCCTGAATCCTTCCATCTTGCTTACTGATGCTCCGCCTGCCTCAGGTCCGGCAATACCAAGCGCCAGTTGGAAATCCTCTTCATTACCTATGAGCACATCGGATATGCCCGCTATTTCCGTAAAAATCGTATGAAGTTCTTTTTCTCTGTTTATCCAGAAGCTTGCCCTGTAATTCAGATCAAATGATATCACTGTACCATATTTTTT
Organism: Clostridia bacterium; assembly: GCA_041678685.1. GTDB lineage: Bacteria > Bacillota > Clostridia > DUPQ01 > DUPQ01 > DUPQ01. Next base: position 15,838 of record JBAYNV010000019.1, on the reverse strand, counting down.
GGCTATCCTTGCGATTTCTAGGCAGCAGCGGCTTGCTTCGGGAGATAATGCGGCAACGAGACCTGAAAGATGGAATATCCTGCAGCCTTCATCCCTGAACAGCCTTACAAGATCAAAATCATCCGCGCTTAATGTTCTTCCCACTTCACCTGCACGGTCATTATGCACGCGGGGGCCTCTTACTCCGTATCCGCTGTCTGCGATATTGAACTGGTGCCGGTATCCCCACGGACCACCCTGATCTACATCCTTACCTTCGAATTCTATATTCCTTTTTCTGAGCTCGCCCTTGATAAACAGCGCTATAGGGCTGTCCTTGACGAATTTGGTAAGTACTTTTGCGTGTAAGCCCAATGAAGCGCTGATATTCAAAACATTGCTTTCCGCACTGGTAGCCTGCATTTCGTATATGCTGCTTACATTGACAGGCTGACGGTCTACAGGTGTTATCCTGACTCCCATGCTCGTAACGGTCATTATGTCATATTTACAGTTCTGTTTTAATTCCATATTAAGATACCTCGTGTTGATTCATTTATATGTACATTTTACACTAATAAGATATGTGTGGGTACATAAAATAGAAATGTACGGAATATTTCAGAAAAATGCTGATTTTCTCTATACTTCAATGTTTAAATTGTGCTAATATTATTCTTCGAAAGAGAAGGACATGAAAAAGGACAGAAAAGACGAAGCCAAGCCAAAATACTCGGTATGGAGCAACATAATTTATTTATACAGGTATATAGCAAAAAACGATAAAGTGCTTTTGGTATTCTCTATCGTTTCGATTTTATTATCGGCTGTATTCCATTATTTGTACATATATCTGCCAAAACTGGTTCTTGGCAAGGTGATATCGAAGGCATCTGCTGCTGATATGCTTATCAGTATCGGCTTGTTTGTCGGGCTGCAGCTGCTTGTCGGCTGTTCACTGTCTTATATAGGCAATACAGGCATGAGACTTGACAAGATGCGCCAGCAATTCTGCGTCAAACTGTTTACAAAATCACTGACATGTGATTACGGATATCTTGAAAGCTCCTTAGGCCAGACAAGATATCAAAGAGCAAAAAACAGTCTGTTCAACGGAAGGGAATCAGGAGTCGTAAAGCTTTTTGACAACTGGAACTGGATGCTTTCTGATCTGCTGTGCTTCATTCTTTTTTCTGCTGTCCTGTCCCAATTGAATATACTGATAGTCGTACTATTGGTCGGAACATCTCTTATCAATTACTTTGCACTGAAAGCCTACAGGCGTTATGAGCAGAAAAACAAGACACGCTGGGCTGAGACAGATAAAAAACAGAACTATATTATAAAGACTTCCTCGGATTATACATCAGGGAAGGATATAAGGCTGTACAGCATGAGCGACCTGTTTATAGGATTCCGCGACATACTTCTTGATAAACAGGTTAAAAACAGCCGGGACAAGAATATGAAGGCGTTAAAGGCAAGTTATGTGGATGTGCTCATCGTTCTTCTGCGTGACGGGCTTTCATATACATATCTGGCATATATGACTATCACAAAGCAGATAAGCGTGCCGGATTTCATAATGTATTTTGCCGCAATAACCCAGTTTTCGAAATTCGTGGCAAACATAATAGAAGCATATCACAGCGTAAGCTCCGGAAATCTTTCATTCTGTGACACAAGGGAATATATCGAGATGTCAGACCCTGCCGACCCTGAGGATCCGGCATCGGTATCCGACATGAACGGCGATTATTCGATCGATTTTGAGAAAGTCACATTCTGCTACCCGGGAACTACCGAACCGATCCTCGATTCGATAGATATACATATAAAGAAGGGTGAGAAAATAGCGCTTGTAGGTATAAACGGAGCAGGTAAGACGACTATAGTCAAACTGCTGTGCGGATTTTACAAACCCACCTCCGGCGTCATTAAAATAGGAGGCGTCGATATACAGAAACTTAAGCATGCGGATCTGATCTCCATCATATCCACCGTGTTTCAGGACATAGCGATATTCCCGTTCACCATCGCTTCCAATGTTTCGATGAAGGAAAAGGAAATGACTGACGAAAAGAAAGTCATGGAATGTCTGGAACTGGCAGGGTTAAAGGATTATGTCTGTTCGCTTCCAAAAGGATCAGACACGCAGATGCAGCGCGTCATATATGATGACGGTGCCATAATGTCCGGCGGGCAGCAGCAGAAGCTTTTACTTGCACGTTCACTATACAAAGATACTCATATACTGATACTTGATGAACCTACGGCGGCTCTCGATCCTATTGCGGAAAGAGAAATGTATGAAAAATATGAAAAGCTTACAGAAAATAAAGCAGTGCTGTTCATATCGCACCGTCTGGCTTCGACAAGGTTCTGTGACAGGATAATGTTCATGGAAAACGGAAAAATAACAGAGACAGGCAGCCACAGGCAGCTTGTGAAACAGGGCGGCGGGTATGCGGGGATGTTCGATATCCAGAGCCATTATTATAAAGAAAATATCACAGCGGAAGGGGAGGCGTCCTTATGATGGATAAAAGCAAAAAAAAGAAAAAGCCTTTCGATGCCTTAATATCCATATATGGCTGCATGAAACTCATACACAGCCTGGATAAGTATGTAATTCCTCTTTCTCTTACAAGGATGCTGTGCAACGCGACATATGAGCTTACCGCAACGCTTCTGTCTGCAGCAGTTATCGATGCGCTTGTAAAAGGCGTGGGATTCAAAGAACTGCTGCTGATAGTGGCAACTGGCGTAGGGATAATTTTCATACTGAATTCATCGACCACTGCAACCGGAAAATTTCTGGAAATACATAAAGAGAGATGCCGTAATCTTTATCCGTCCAAAGTAGGCGAAAAGACTCTTGAGATGGATTATGCGCAGCTTGAAAGCCCTGTTTCCACGGATATACGCCGCCGGATGGAGGAGGATAACAATTACGGTCATGGGCTCAATGAAGCGATGGACCAGATATATTATCTGACAAGAGTCACTGCGAATTTCGTGACCGCAGTGATATTCCTTTGGCCTCTGTTCACGGAAACGACCATTTACCTCCAGCCTGATTTTTATCTTTTCATAGTCGTTATTTCAGCTGTTAATATCTTTATATCCATTTACCCGGTAAATAAACTCAATAAAAAATCTTCGGAACTGATGGAAAGAAAGTCAGTTGATAAGAAAACATATATGTATCATGTTTTTGAGACAGGACAGACAGAATACAGGAAAGGCAAGGATATACGTATATATAATGCCGGGAAACTTTTTTATAACGCTATCATGCCCGGTATCAGGATGTTCAACAGCACCTGCAATAAACTCAACCACTGGCGCGCATTAAGGAATGTGTGCGGTGAATTCTCATATGTCTTCATAACAGGAGCGTCCTTCATCTATGCAGCCATCAAGGCTTCGTCAGGTATGTTTGGGGCAGGCGGCGTCATAAGATATGCCGCAGGTTTCAATATGCTCATGTTTGCCATATGCTATATATTTTTCCAGGTGACCAGGTTTGACCTGACTGCAAAGAGACAGCTGAGCACAGTGGAATTTTTAAATATCAAAAAAGAAATGCCTCAGGGCATAGCAGCTGTTGACAGTGATAATGCAGACAAGATGGTATTGGAATTCAGGAACGTGAGTTTCAGGTATCCCGGCTGTAATAAGGATGCATTACATGATTTTTCGATGAAGCTTGAAACAGGCAAAAAAATGGCTGTTGTAGGGATGAACGGAAGCGGTAAAACGACTTTCATCAAATTACTGTGCAGACTGTATGATCCTACCGGAGGGGAAATACTGCTAAATGGAGTGAATATCAAGGAATATGAATACAAAGAATACCTGTCCATCTTTTCGGTGGTGTTCCAGGATTTTAACCTGTTCTCATTTTCACTTGGACAGAATGTCGCGGCAAGTATGGGATATGACAGGACACGCGTGGAAGAGTGCCTGAAAAAATCCGGTTTCGCTGACAGACTGGGAACGATGAAAAACGGCACCGAAACATATCTGTATAAGAACTTTGATGATGAAGGTGTAGAGATATCAGGAGGCGAAGCGCAGAAAATAGCCCTTGCCAGAGCATTGTACAAGGATGCCCCGTTCATAATACTCGATGAACCTACCGCAGCGCTTGATCCCATTGCCGAATTTGAGATATACAATAAATTCAATGAGATAACCGGTAACAAGACAGCTATATTTATCTCGCACCGTCTGTCATCATGCCGTTTCTGTGATGACATAGCGGTATTCCATGAAGGAGCGCTCATACAAAGAGGAAGTCATGAGGTATTGGTTGCTGATACTGACGGAAAATATTATGAATTGTGGCATGCTCAGGCACAGTATTATGCATGATGCGGCTGCCGGATTTGTATTTCATTTGAATAATAAGTAATGTATAATATTTTCTATTAGGAGGATCTTATGAAATATAAGAGAATTATTTTTCTTATTTTGATTATATCGCTGGTATTTTCACTAACATCATGTAACGAAATCATAAATGTGATATCGGATTCATTTTTGGCAATGCAGAGCCCTACAGAAGAACCGATCACATATGTTTTCGATCCCTATGCAATAGAACTGACTATAGACGATATCGACACACACAGCGCGCATTATGTTGCAAGCCTGCAGGACTTTTATACATATGCCGACACCTGTTATGAAAGCCGGCACAGGAGCATATTTGTCAGAGGTGATCTTTGGGAATCGTTTCCTGAACTTGAAGGTATGAACAGATATGTTCTAAAGAGCGTATATAAAACTACATATTCAAGTTCCGACGCAGATTATTATGCGATCTATGAGTTTGAATATTATCCGGGAGACAGTGTCGTGTATGCATACAAAAACAAAGACACATCATTACTGTCAGACAAGGAAAAGGAACTGTATGATCTGGCGGCAAATTATATCTACAGTAATATTTCGGAAACCATGAGCGATTACGAAAAGGAAGTCGCCATACATAACTATATCTGCAACACTCTTGTATATCAGGAAAAAGGGGAAGATGACATACAGTCATATAGCATAACCGGAGCTTATAGTCTGCTTAATGGCCGTGCGAACTGTCAGGGATATACAGATGCTTTCTACATGTTCATGAATATGCTTGGCATCGATTGTGAAAAAGTGAGCGGATATGCTGAAGGATCCGCTCATGCATGGAACGTAGTGGAAATAGATTCTAAGTGGTATTACTGTGACGTGACTTTTGATGATACGGCTTTGGGTGATGAAGAATACACATTTGCATACTTCAATGCACCGAAAGAATATTTCGACCGCTCGCATACATACGATGATTGGCAGGATCTGTATGACTCCACAGGATACGGTTATTTCTATTATTCTCATAATGGAGCCGCAGTTATGGATGCAAATGAATTTAAAACGAAGGTATATGATCCTCTTGCAGCGGGGCAGACATATGTGGAGGTCTTCATATTTACGACAGATGTAAAGGCTATGCTGGATTCGCTTGGCGAACTGAATATATATATGGCTATAAATTACTGTTATATCAACGGATGCACGCTGCTGAAGATATCGACCCAGCAATAGACAGGATACTGTGATCATGGTTGACACTTGCACTGGAAAATGCTATATTGCCACTTAAAAAAGGATTGATAAATGACTAACATAAGAACAAGTGCCCAGATAGACAAAATAAGGGAAGCATCAAAAATAGTGGCCGGATGCCATGAGGGTTTAAGATCGGTCATCAAACCCGGCATCCAGACTATGGAGATAGAGCATTTTGTGGATAAATACATGACATCGCATGGAGCAAAACCTGCACAGAAAGGATATTTCGGATATCCCTTTGCAAGCTGCACATCGGTGAACGACGAAATATGCCACGGATTCCCTTCAAAATATGTATTAAAAGAAGGGGATCTTGTCAAAGTCGACATGGTCGCTGAGAAAGACGGATGGATGGGTGATTCCGCATGGTGTTATGCGGTAGGCGGACTCTCAGCTAAGGCGCAGAAACTTATGACGACAGGGAAAGAATGCCTTGATATAGGAATAAAGAAAGCTGTTGTGGGCAACAGGCTGGGAGATATAGGCTACTTTATACAGCATCATGCTGAAAAAAACGGATTTTCGGTCGTGCGGGATTATACGGGGCACGGTATAGGACAGCAGATGCATGAGGACCCCACTGTTCTTCACTACGGTGAAAGGGGCAGGGGCATAAGGATACAGGAAGGTATGGTCTTCACTGTTGAACCCATGATCAATGCCGGAGAGTATGACTGTTACCTGGATGAACAGAACGGATGGACAGTGTATACATATGACGGCTCTCTTTCAGTACAGTTTGAACACACCATAGCAATAACCGGAAATGGCCCTGAAATACTGACCTTACAGGAATATTAAAATGTTAGAAAAATTAAAAAGAGGCATAAGCCAGATTTATATAGCTTTGTTCTACAGAAATGATACGACACTTCTTACAATGCCAGGCAGAAAAGACAGGAACTGGTTCATAATACAGGCTCTTTACGGTACGATTTTCGGACTGGTGACGGCTGCGACATATATGACAGGTCTTTTCAACCAGGTAGATGCTCCGGAGATAATAATAGGATATATACCGATCGTAGGTTCGATCGCGGGAGTCATGGTCCTGTTTGCCGGTGTATCCATGCAGAGGATACGAAGCCGGAAAAAATTCATCATTATAGGTAACACGATATACAAGTCATTAGTGGTATTGATGGCCTGGATACCTTTATTCGTTTCCAAGGCTGTTGCGCCGTATTTAATGCTCATATGCGCTCTGGTCGCTTTTGCAATAAACGGATTCAACGGGATAGCAATAAACAGCTGGTTCGTTGATCTGATAGATATAAGGATCAGAGGCCAGTATATGAGCATAAGAAGCATGGTCTCTCTGGTGGCAAATATCATAGTTCCCCTCATAGCGAGCAGATTCATCGATATCGCGACAGATGAATACAAGGCATTGGTCATAGTGTTCACTATAGGATGGATAATAATGTGGGCTGAAAGCTATTCATTTTACAGGATCACCGAACCGCCTGTCAATGTACCTAAACAGAAAATAAAACTGAAAGATGTGCTGATCGTTCCTATAAAAGATAAAAAATTCATGGGATTTATGGTTTTGATATCGGCATTCTATTTCATATGGTATATTGCCATGTCCTATGGGACTCTTTATCAGATGAACTATCTGAATCTTTCATATACATTTATTTCCGTAGCATCGATAGTAAACTGCCTGCTTCAGTTCGTATGGTATCCGATCATCGGGAAGATCATAGACAGATATAATACGGATGTTATCCTGTTCTTCTGTTTTATTTTCTATTTCATTGATTCACTGATGTGGTCGTTTACCAATATATCATCAAAATTTGTAATGATACTGATAATAAATGTGATAGCATCCATTACCGGACCGCTGTTCTCCCTGACATTGTTTAAGAAAAAATATGACATGATACCTGAAGAGAACAGATCATTATATGATGGATTTTACACAAGCATCATAGCAGCTATAATCGCCGTCGCACCTCTTTTAGGTAACTTTCTGAAGAATCTTATAGAACAGAACATCAAACCTTTCTGGGTATTCGAAGTTCCTCAGTTCCAGCTGATTTTTCTGATAACGAATATATTCATGGGAATACTGCTGATCGTGAATTTCAAAAGCGTAAGCAAATCACTGAAGGATCTGAGGGCTGAAAGAAAAGGAAATTCAATAAAACCATAGGAGGTACTTGTGGAAATACTGGAGAAACTGACATCTGCATTCGGAGTCAGCGGCAGGGAGAATGAAATAAATGAAGTCATAACCGGTTTTGTGAAAGGGTATGCTGACGAGATCAGATATGACGGGATATGTAATGTCATAGCTTTAAAAAAAGGTACAGGAGAACATAAAAAAAAGATAATGATCTCATCTCACAAGGATGAGATAGGTTTCATGGTAATGAATGTCGACAGCGACGGATATTTGGGACTAAGATCCATCGGCGGCATACCGGTCTCTGTTTCAATAGGCAACAGAATAATATTCCAGAATGGGACAGTAGGCATCCTGTGTTTTAAAAAAGATGCGGAACACATAAAAAACAATGATGTAGGGGATATGTATGCCGATATAGGCGCGACAGGCAGGGAAGATGCATTAAAATACGTCAGACCGGGTGATACAGGCAGTTATTACGGCCCTTTATGCACATTGCAGAACGGCAGGGTGGTAGCAAAAGCGATCGATAACAGGATAGGATGCTATATTTCCATTAAAGCGCTTATGGAGAACCAAAAACCGTATAATGACGTATATTATGTATTCACGAGCCAGGAAGAACTCGGCCTTAAAGGAGCGATCGTGGCAAGCCGTGTAGTGAAACCGGATATAGGAGTTGCAGTGGATGTGACAAACTCATTTGACACTCCGGTCACAAAGGATGGCAATACTGTATTAGGAGCTGGTACCGCTATAAAAATAATGGACAGATCCGTTATATGTGATGAGTCACTGATAAATATGATGGAAAAGATATGCAAAGAAAAACAGATAAAATGGCAGTCAGATATTTTAGCTGCAGGCGGAACAGATGCGGGAGCGATCTATACTTCAAATGAGGGCGTCAGGACTGCGGGGATATCGATCCCGATGAGGTATGTCCACGGACCTGTCGGCATGGTCGATATGCAGGATGTCCGTGCCTGTATCGATCTTCTTAAAGAATTTGTAAATGAGAAAATATGAAAAACCACATTTATACAACAAAAGTTATTATTTTCATGTATTGAAATAGGTCATTTTGTGTTAAACTGTTAATGTTATAACAATACGTTTTTATATAGGGAATATTTAAACAGAAGGGTTGGTGTTGTAATTGGAAGAGAAAAGCTTGAGAATTTATAAAAAAAATGAAAAAAGGATCTTCACGAAAGTAAACGTTATGATTTACCTGATGATAGTTCCTGGGCTGATTTTGTATTATATTTTCCACTATGTAACCATGCCGGGCATAATGATTGCCTTTCAGGAATTCACCACGGGTGGTTTTAAGTATTGGTGCGGATTTGAAAACTTCGACAAACTGTTTGGTTTGAGAGCTTTCTGGGATGCATTCAGAAACACCTGGGTGTTCATAGGATTGGATTATGTATTTATCAGACCTTCTCCAATAATTTTTGCATTGTGTCTGAATGAGATCAGGGTCATGTGGTTTAAAAAGACCGTTCAGACAATAAGCACATTACCCAACTTTCTGACATGGGTCGTTATAGGCGGTATATTCATTCAGCTGCTTTCAAAGAGCTCAGGTTATGTAAACTCCATTATCGAGGCTTTAGGCGGTGAAAGAATTTATTTCTTCGGTTTGCCGGAACTGTTCCCATGGCTGTTAACAGGCATGAGGATATGGAAAGGCGTAGGTTATTCATCAATTATTTATCTGGCAGCTCTCGGCGGTGTTGATCCTGAGTTATATGAAGCATCCGTTATAGACGGAGCATCAAGGATACAGCAGACCTGGCATATAACTCTTCCAGGTATCAAAAACACGATAGTTGTTCTTCTTGTCATGTCGTTCTCAGGGATCATGGGCGGATTATTCGAACCGGTATTCGTGCTGACAGACGGCAACTCACTTCTGGATACGACCTCAAAGGTACTGGATGTATACATTTATGAAACAGGTATAAGACAGGGAAAATTCAGTATGTCAACGACAACAGGTTTATTTAACTCGATTATTTCTACCGTACTTATGTTAAGCGCAAATTTCGCAAGCAAATACTTAACAGAAGACGGCAGAACAATAATTTAAGGGGAGGGCTGATAAAATGTTAAAAAGATCGTTAGGCGAAAAAGTATTCAACGTATTCAACATGCTTATAATGTGTGTATTTACATTCATTATTCTGATACCGGTAATATTCGTATTGAGAAATTCGTTGGAATTAAGTGAAACCGCAACCGCATCGTTGAAATTATGGCCCGAAGACTTCAGTTTGGTTTTCTATGGAATGATGCTGCAGGACTCAGCCATTTACAGACCATTGCTCAACTCAGTCATCGTTACTGTTGTAGGCACACCGTTGACATTGCTTATAAACTCATTGGGAGCATATACAATGAGCAAGAGAGATCTGCCGGGAAGAAACTTCTTTGCATATTACATGGTAATAATACCAATGCTTATCGGCGGCGGAACGATTCCTGGATTCCTTCTTATAAGACAGTTAGGAATGATAGATACATTATGGGCTTTGATAATTCCCGGTCTTGCAAGCGGCTGGAATATGACTATCATAAGAAACTATTATTGGTCCATACCTGCTGAGCTTACGGAATCTGCAAGAATAGACGGAGCTCCTGAGCTCACGATATTTGTCAAGATAATACTTCCTCTTTCAAAACCTGTTCTTTCAGCTTTAGGACTTATGGCAGGTATAGGTTACTGGAACCTGTTCTATGCGGCAATGATCTATATCAGAGATCCTAGGAAATGGACATTCCCTGTTAAGATGCGTGAGACCATAATAAAGAATGAAGGCAATGATAAATTATGGGAAGAGCTTATGATAGGTATGGGACTTGATCCTACTGAACTTCTGATCAATCAACAAGGCTTGGGAGGCGCAATGATGATCGTGTCAATGATCCCTATCCTTATGGTTTATCCGTTCCTGCAGAAACATTTCGCAGGCGGCATAATGGTCGGTTCGGTAAAAGGTTAGTAATATAAATATAATGGATCACCAAAGGATAAGATCAAAAGGTCTTATCCTTTTTGTTTATTGAACCGAAGGGTCAAAAAAGGTATACTGTCAGTATGACCGGATATTAAGAAGAAACAAGGAGCATCACATGGACTACAAAAGAATCGATGAAATCATAAAAAGAACGGATAGAATGTATGGATCAAAAAAAGGTGCTCTCATACAGATAAAGGGTATCTCTGATATAAAAGTCGCATCAAGACCTTTGGATAGTTTCGGGCTGCCTGAAAATATGGAAGCATATCTTGATCATCTTATTGAAAAGGAATATTCATACTGGAGCCAAAGAGAAGGAGTTGATGATGATGTTATACCGTCGGTAACGGCAAAATACGGAATTGCCGAGCATTCAGCTTTTATGGGAGGCACAGTCTCGTTTACTGAAGATACAAGCTGGCACCACAAATATATCAAAGATTACAGCAACTATACTCTGGCTAAAGTGGATGACAGTAATATATGGAGAAATCTGGTCATCGAAGGAATGAAATATATGGGCAATAAGACCAAAGGTGACTTCTTTGTAAGGTACAGAGGTGCAGACGGCCCTATGGATATCGTCAATGCTTTAAGGGGAAATGATATATTTTATGACTTTTATGATGAAGAGGAAGATCTTGTAAAACTGGCCGCCTTGTGCACAGATGCAATAATATATATGCTTAAAGAGCAGCAGAAAGCCGCAACAAAGTACAAAGGTTATATTATTTCCGGATTTGATGTACTGTTACCTGAAACATATGCAGGGCACCTGTCAGTGGATTCAACCACGATGCTGTCTGCTGATATGTTCAGGAAATTCGAGGTGCCGTTCTTACAGAAAATAGCAGATGCCTTTGACGGGCTTTTCATCCATACTCATTCGGTAGGAAGCCATGTTATACCTGTTTTATGCGAACTGGACAAGGTAAGATTCATAGAGATATCAAACGATCCGAATGCGCCAAGAAGCATAGAGATATTTAAAAAATACGAAAAGGAGCTTGAGGGCAGGATAGTCATCGTCACATTGAGAAGATCTGAGATTGAGCAGAATATAGGATTTTTGAGAGATAAGAAGACAGTTATATGGTACGATGCGCAGAGTGTAAAAGACGCATGCGATGCCATTGATCTGGTCAGAGAGAAATTTGAATGATAGAAAAGCTGCTGGGAAAACTGAATCGAAAACTATTCGTTTCTAAAGGGCTTAAACGGAAATTGCTGAGCATTGTGACATTAACGCTTGTTATAGTAGCTGTTGCCGTGATAGTGAATAATGTACTGATGTCACAATATGTAAAAAACAATAATGCCACGCTGCTTGACAGCACTGACGCGGAGATCATAGGATTTTTAAAGGATCACGTTTCAGGGTTCAATAATTCCGCAGAATATATTGCCAACAGCAATATAATAACGATGTATGCAAAGAATGGTTTCTACTGTACTGATGGCACGCATGATAACGACGACCTGTATTTTTATCTGGATGTACTGAGTGATTCAAACCAGTATATAGATAACATATATGTTTACGATTATGTGAATCAGTATCTGATCGAAAATAAAGGTTATACGGATAATTTCATCGCAAAAAAGACATTCCCCTGGTTCATCAAGAACGTGTCTGATCTGAAAAGTGCAGAAGACCGTAATAAATACTGCGTATGGAGTTACTATGAGGATTACCTGAGCATCACATATAGAGCTGATTTAATAAATCCAGATCTTGAAAATGAAACATACATAACGTTCAATATACTGAAAGATAATTTCTACAGGCTTCTGGCAAATATGGAAATGACCGAAAATTCAATGAATGCTCTGGTTTCAATTAATACTTCGATTTCAACAGATGAAATACTTTTAGTTTTTGATGAAGACGAAAAAAAGACCCTGGCATTGACGACCGTTGTGAAAGATAATTTCCCTGAACTTGCACAGGAGAAGATAGTGATATTTGAATATGACTATGAATTTTATTATCTTCGCTATACTTCACTGGATGACCGCAATGAGGTCGGGATGCTGTATGTCATACCGACAGATGATCTGGGCGTAAGTTCATATGACTATATCATAATAGGTACGATCGTTGCAGCTTTATCAGCGCTCCTTGCATGTTACTTCATATTCAGAAAAGTGTTGATGAGCAATGTACAAAAACCCATAGAGCAGCTGATAGACGGCATGGAAAAGGTCGGTAAAGGTGATTTCACTTCGAAACTTGATGAATCTGCCTGTAAAGATGAAGAGATCAGAGGTCTTTTTATCGCATATAACTCAATGACTGATCAGGCTACCAGGATGATAGAACAGCTATACCAGGCGGAACTGTACAGAAAACAGTTGGAACTTCAGTCTTTGCAGGACAAGATAGACCCGCATTTCCTGTACAATACTCTTGATACAATCAACTGGACGGCTAAAGAACATCATGTCGATGAAATATCAAAAATGGTGATAGCGCTTTCGACGATGTACAGAAGGATATTCAATAAAGGCAAGGATCTTACTACGATCATTGACGCGCTGGAAGGCATATCATGTTATCTTGATATTCAGAGAGTGCGCTACGGCCAATCCTTTTCGTATACGATAGCCTGCCCGAGGGAACTTGAGGATTGCGTGATACTGAACCTGATCATTCAGACTATAGTTGAAAATGCCATTATTCATGGGCTTGAAGATCAGATCGAGGGCAGACTCACGATCAAAGTAGAAAGACAGAATGATGATATACTGATAACTGTTGAAGACAACGGTATCGGCATGACAGAAGAAAAACTAAATCTCATAAACAGCAGTATTAATTCGGCAAAACTGGAGAGCGAGTCAGGTCTTCGGAATGTACAGAAGAGGATAAGGCTGTACTACGGCAATCAATATGGTATTACCATTGAAAGCAAATGTAAGGCAGGGACGAAAGTGACGATAAGTGTTCCATACAAGGAGAAGGGAAAAGATGATTGATATTATTATTGTCGATGATGAAAAATCCATAAGGGAAGGTATCGCAACATCTATACCGTGGGAACAGCACGATATAAATATATGCGGGACCGCGTCGGGAGCATCGGAAGCGCTGGACCTTATTGAATATTACATGCCGAACATAGTTATCACCGATATATCTATGGCTGAAATGAGCGGACTGGATCTGCTTGAAGTCATAAACCATACATATCCGAATATAAAAGTAATACTGATAAGCGGTTACAGGGACTTTGAATATGCTCAAAGAGCTGTGACAAACAATGCCTTCTGTTATCTTACTAAACCTCTTGTTGCGGATGTGCTCATAGAAAAAGTACTTGAAGCAAAGAAGGAGATCGATGCAAAACTAAAGGAAGTCAAACTGAATGATAATATCCGCCGTAAACTGAGGGAAAACATAATGGTGCTGAAGGATAATTTCTTCAGAATGGTCATGGAAGGAAGGATACGTCAGAAATCGGAGATATTTGAAAGAGCCGCGACGACTGAAATAGATATAGATTATTCGAACTATATAGTATGCGTTCTGGAATTTGAACTTGCTTCTTCTCAAAAAAAGGTGAATATGTATGATTTCTCTTTCTATAAAGCCGCGATAATGAGCTGTATAGAGGAGAATCTTTCAGATATGTATAAATGCTATACATTCAATCTTGATAAGAGGATAGGTGTATTGGTCTGTTCAAATCAGCCTATACAGAGGTACATACTTGTAAATAAGCTGAATAATGTAAAAAGCTGGGTCAATAAGAATATGAGCTTCTCGCTTTCAGCCGGCATTGGCAATACGTGCGGCAGCATGGAGAAAATATCGCTTTCATACATAGGAGCGCTTGATGCAATGCTTTACCGTGTCATATTAGGGAAGAATGTAGTCGTTGATTCAGAGCAGAAGATAACAGCATCAAAGGATAAGATGGTAGTGGATGACTTTGATAATATTCTGAAAAACCGTGAGGAAGATATCGTTTTTGCTTTAAGAAATATGAATCAGGCCGATATCAATAATATAATCGATGAGATAATGCAGTCGAGCAGGCTGATAGTAAGCAATGATGTTAAGCAGAAGGAGAGGATCGCATTCCTGTTATCGGTATTCATAATAAGGGTCATGTATTCTCTCGAAATAACGAACCACCGTTATTACAACAGGGAAAACGATCTTTTCAATGCGATAAATGAACTTATTTCCATAGATGATATGAGAAATTTCATAATCGCTATAATGAATGAAATATCCGTTGCTATAGAGGAATCGACTAATAAGAGGAACAATTTCCTTGTCAATAAAGGGATAAGATATATAAAGGAAGGCGTATATGATGATGTATCGCTCGTAACCATAGCTGAAAGGCTTCAGATTCATCCTAATTATTTGAGCAAGATATTCAAGCAAGTGACTGACGAATCATTTACCGACCATGTGATTAGTTATAAAATGAACGAAGCAAAGAAACTTCTGAAGACCACGAATGCCAAGGTGTATGAGATCTCGGATAAACTCGGATATAAGGATGTTGCTCATTTTACCAAACTGTTTAAAAAGCATTTCGGCATTTCACCTACAGAATACAGACAGCTGCTGTAAATCCGATCACGTTGCAATGACTGTGACCGCATGATATAATCACAATGTTTTTATGGAGGAAATATGAATTTTTTCAGTAATTCTATAGTATATTTTATTAAGAAACCACTGATACCTATCTATATAGCTTCAATATCGCTTATTTATTGTATAATTTCCATATTCAACCCCCTTGAGATGCTGAGTAAATACTATTCATCATTTATTTCGGATGATCTAGGAGATACGATAGTGCTGTTATCAAAAACAGTATATAGTTACAGTAACATACCATATATCCTGCTTGCGGTAGTAGGGATCTCGATGATATTATCGATGCTTTCGAGTCTGATATTCAGCGGATATATGAACATCATCCATCTCACGGTAAAAAGGATCAAATCCGATGTGAAGCAGTATTTCGCAGGGTTGAAAAAAGGATTTTTAAGGGTGGCGATATGCTTCTTTCAGATATATGTCTGTTTATTCCTTGTG
>JBAYNV010000018.1:0-23722 GCA_041678685.1 Clostridia bacterium | reverse complement strand
ACCAGGGATACTGAACCGTACGCTCAGTATATTAGGTAAAATGGTACCGACTGAAATAGTTGCCAGATTGCTTTATTCAAGATGGAGAAAAGCACAGGAACAATGGCAGGCATAATGTGATAAAATCGATCGGGGGAGTGAATATGGAAGAGATAAAAAAAGGTAAATACAGACATTTTAAAGGCAACTATTACGAAGTCATATATATTGCAAAGCATTCGGAGACTCTGGAAGATATGGTGGTATATAAGGCTTTATACGGTGAAGGCGGTATCTGGGTAAGGCCTGCTTCAATGTGGAATGAGACAGTGGAGCGTGACGGCGTAAGGTATAAGCGATTTACATATGTTGGCGATCAGTCTGCCGGTATGCTAGAAACCTAATCTTCTTAATGAATGCAAAAAGAACAGCATCGTACTTGAATACCAGTTGGAACAATCTGAAGGGATCCCGGTTAAAGGATGCAGTTCCTGTCCGAAATAAAGCTTATCGCTTTCGCACCATGCTGCTATCCATGCAGCCATATTGTTTTCAAGCTGACATCCATCCATCTTAAGGTCCTTAATGTGGTAAGACCCTGTGAATAGAAACCCCATGAATTGCCTGTCCGGTCCTGTATCCATTTGGGGTCGGATATAGAGATTGACGGATAGGGGAAGGGTGTTCCAAATTCGTTAGGATTACTCAGATATCTGTCGAATATGCTCTTAGCCATATCCGTATCAAGCAGACTTTCGCAAAACAAATTTCCTATAGAAATTGACTTGCATTTGATTTTATTCCCATGCCTGTCAACATCATAAAAGAAATCATCTTCTTCATCATAACATGTTTCGATCAGTGCTTTTTTGACCTGACGGGCTGCCTGCTTCCATTCATGTGCTTGTTCCATTAAACCCAGCCTGCCTGCTATTACCGCGCTATAGCATCGTAAACATGCTCCAGCCACACTCCCGGATATGTGTTTGATATGAGGAAGATGTTTCCTTTGGAGCCTGCCATTTTCTTTAGGTGATAGTTTTGGATCCTGTCCAGAACCAGTTCTTTCTTTTCCTGTATCCATTGATCTGAAGGCATCTGTATTCCCATGTTATTTTTCCTCATAATTTATCTTTTGTTCTCTTGGCCATTATAATATCAGGTTTTCCGAATCCGTTGGCATCAG
This sequence comes from Clostridia bacterium, assembly GCA_041678685.1. Classification (GTDB taxonomy): domain Bacteria; phylum Bacillota; class Clostridia; order DUPQ01; family DUPQ01; genus DUPQ01. Next base: position 22,557 of record JBAYNV010000018.1, on the reverse strand, counting down.
GTATCACTCCTGTTATCTTATATCCGTTTTCTCGTAAAATTCATACAGATGTTTCCCAATATTCCTTATATTTTTTATCTTGTCATACATATCTTCATATAAATGAGTACCGGAAAGGGAAGTCCTGCCGAATTCGTCATCAGTACCAAGGTAAACCGTTATTCCGCCTCTTTTTGCTGCCTCTTCCTCCAGCGCTTTTAAAAACCTTGTTCCTATTCCAGAGTATCTGTTATCTTTCCGGACAATAACAGGATGAAGCTCCCATCCCACAAAATCATACTGCGGGATTGCGCCGATGAAACCTAGCAGCGTATCATTATCAAATGCGCCTATCAGGATCCTGTCATTTGAAATAAGGTTTGCAGCTTCCTCATCAGCACGATCGGCATATGCATGAGGAAAGCTTCCGCAAGCATCGCTTTTAACTGCTCCAGCATATAAGGGTCGTTACTATCTATCTCTTTTATTTCCATGATTCATCCTTTATATTCAATTAAAAATAATGTGCAAAGGTCATATCGCTGTTCTTCGGGGATATCAATCTGCCCTTACTTACCCGGATAATACAGTCGGTATTCCCGTCAGTGATAGTATATGCGGCATCTTTCCCATAGGATTCTATTTTATAAATCGGATAAATGCTTTCTTCAGTATTTACCGCATTTTCCTTCTTGTAAACCAGTATCGAACCGTTTTTAATGAAAATCGGTATTGTTTCAATAATGACATCCGTTTCTATCCAGCCACCTTGAGATTTTACTTTTTTCTTTGTCCAGTAATCAAACCAGATGCCTTTTGGCAGATATACTGACCTTTTCCTTTTTTTTGCCATTGGTTCCAGAACAGGAGCGACTAATACTGATCTCCCGAACATGTACTGGTCTTCAATATAATATGTATTAATATCATCTTCAGCTTCCAGTACCATCGCTTTCATCATAGGGACTGCGTTTTTCGCACAGTAATGGGCTTCCGTTACTATATAAGGCAGCAGGCTGTACCTTAAGTCAGCGAACTCTTTAAATATCCTGTTTGCCTCGTTGCCGAATGACCAGGGCTCCCTGCTGTTGGTATTTCCGCCGCCATGGCATCTTGAATGGCTGGACAGCAACCCCATTTGCGCCCAGCGTATATACAGCTCCGGAGCAGGTCTGCCGATAAATCCGCCTATGTCGTGCGAGTAAAAAACGAATCCGCTGAGCCCTATGGAAAGAGCGCCTCTGAGCGTGCCTTGAAGGCCTTCGAATGTGCACTGGCTGTCACCGCCCCAGTGAAGCGGGTATCGCTGGCTGCCTGCGGTCCCCGAGCGGGCCCAGACGATATTATCACCGGTCACTTCCTTGCATGCATTGAATATGACACTGTTATAGGCAAGTGAATAAAGATTGTGGAACCTGCTTCCGGAAATATTCATATACTTAGCTTCTTCAGGTATGCCTTCTCCAAAATCTGTCTTGATTGCTGATATTCCTGTCCTTATAACTTCCTTGATCTGGTCTGCATACCATCTGCATGCTTCCGGATTGGAAAAATCAATGATCGCGTCATTCTTCCAGGAACCAGGCAGATCATTGGTATGTCTGAACACGTTATTATCTTTATCGAGCGCAAGATATCCTTTTTGTTTTGCTTCAACATAATTTATATTATCTTCACGGGGCGGTATGAAATTGTACTGCCATGCGGATATTTTAAAACCCATACTGTTTAATTTCGATATATTTTCTTTCGGGTCTGGAAAACGCTCTTTTGAGAATCTCAGATTGCAGTTCCAGTCATCCTTGAACCATGCCGTATCCAGATGCAATACATCGCAAGGTATATTGTTCTTTCGGATATTATTTGCGACATCAAATACTATATCCCAGTTCATATAACTGTTGCGGCTCATCCATAATCCGAAACTCCAGATTGGAGGTACTGGAGAAAAGCCGGTAAGAGAGCAGTAATTGTACATCACTTCGGACATGCTTCTGCCTGTTATTAAAAAATAGTCCATTACAGGTTCGGCAGTGCCGAATGATAATGTCGATGCTTCTTTAGTAGCTATATCCCATTGTGTTCTGGAAGAACTGTTTAGGAATATACCGTATTTTGCCGTTGATATAACAAAAGGCACATTCACATATGTCCTTCTGCTGGAAGTACCGATAGCATCTTTGTTCCAGAAATCAGTGACTGCGCCTCTTCTTGCTACATGATCGAATCTTTCTCCAAGGCCGTATAGCTGCTCTTTTGAAGCTATTATAAATGAGTCGAATGAAGCTGTTACCTTACCGTCAGAACCTATTGCCATACCTGTTGAGTCGGCAGGCATAATACTGTAACTGGCCTGTCCGGTAATGAATCGCTCTTTTGAATCATATATATTGAATATTGCAGTCTTCTTATCAATCTGCAGACATGATTTTCTGGTATTTAGTATTATAGTATCGCCATCTTCAGTTACGCTGAATCTGGTCTTGTCAGCGTTTTCTTTTATAAGCATCCTTTGCTTTAAAGGAAGTTTTATATCTTCCTCTTTTACAACAGATAAACCGTACCGTATCCGTAAAGTGTCAGCAGACCAGACATCGATACGGACATGCATATCCACAGGCTCCTCATTTTTCTGCATTACAAGCTGGTTCATGACAGTCTCATGCGTCATGACTTTCCTGTTGATATATCTCTTTGCAGAAATGATATATTTAAGGCCGGTTCTGGTTTTCTTAAATGAAATTACAGAAGAAGCTTTTACAAATCCTATCATATCGGATGAGTAAAAATGCTCGAGGTTTTTATCATATGAATTCATATTGACGGGAGCAAATGCTTTCTGATCTGCATCTTCAATAAACTGTGGGAATATCTCTTTTGTTATCTTCATATTATCCTCCGGATTTATAGAGAGTATACCATATGTCAGGAATATCTATAATCCCTTACAGACTGGAATACTGCAAGTAAGTTGTCAATAGGCGTGTCTGCCTGAACCTGGTGGGAAGGGGATACGATAAATCCACCCTTTTTTCCAAGAATCGATATGATCCTTTGTGTCTCATCATATACTTCCATTGGTGACGCGCTAGGCAGAAGCCCGACTTCGTCTATCGCTCCATGGAAAGATATCCTCTCAGCGAATTTATCCGCAAGGTACTCTGGAGACATATTCCTTGCGTTAACCTGTATCGGATCTAGCGTATCAACTCCTATCTCTATAAGATCATCTATTACCTCTGCAACCGAGCCGCAGGAATGGTAAAACGTGCCAAGCCCCATATTCCTGAAAGGGGCTATAAGGCCTCTAGTATGAGGTTTTATCTGTTCTATCCAGATATCAGGATTGATCATCATGCATTGCTGACCGCCGATATCGCCGCCGGAACCGATTATATCGATTTCCCCTTCAGCAGCTTCAAGCACCCGAAGAGCTCTTTTGTAGAAATCTTCGCCGACTTTTGTGCATATGGCTTTTACTATTTCAGGATTATCATACAGGTCTATAAAGAACTGCTCCATACCGCGCATATACCAGGGAGTCTCGAAAGTCCCGCCGGCAAAAAACATAATTGCCCTGTCATCTGTCTTTTTATTGCATCTTATTATATCCTTAACCTTTGAATAATCATACCAGTCAAGACTCGGCCAGCTGTATTCATATATTTCCTCCACTGTTTTACACTTTGCCAGAGGGTATCCTACGAATTCATAGTATGTATTGTAGCTATTCCTTGCCTCTTTCATCACACATCCGAAAATATCAGTGCCTTCACCTCCGAGCGTGGGGGTGGAACGTTCCTTCGGGCCGATATACGGCAGAGAACCAGCAGTAATCCATCTCATATCTATATCAAGTTTATCCAGCACATCCTCAGGCTTGTCAACACCAAAGTATTCGAATAATGCTTTCCATACTTCAGGCGTACATCTCAAGTCACAGGCAGGCCTGTCGGCTTTTTCGCGTTTTAATGCTTTTTTTATCCGTTCTCTGCTATTCATATTTAAATCACCTTATTTCTATTTTATAAAAAATAGAGATAAAAGTATATATTTTGTGTAGAATATATGCATGGAGGTCGTATGGAATCCCAGGTATTAGTTCATCCGGATGAATTGTCAGAGAATTGGATAGAAGAAGCAAGAGCAAATGATATCGATGTGATAGGAATCCACCCTGTTGGCGGATGCAGGGCTTGCCAGAGCTTGAAGGATCTGGTTGAAAAATTCAATGACCGTAAGTTTACGGCCCTTATAGATTATGCTTTGGATAATAACGTTGAAATCGAGTATGAGATGCATGCGGCTTCATATCTTATGCCCAGAGAGCTTTTCGATACCCACCCTCAGTATTTCAGGATGGATGAAACAGGGAACCGTAATAGCGATAAGAATTTCTGCGTGTCAAACCCTGAGGCTATTTCAATTGTAAGCAAAGGGGCATCAGAATTAGCGTTGAAGCTGTATAAAAGCACGGACAGATACTACTTCTGGATGGATGATGTTAAAAACAAGAGGTGTATGTGCGATAAATGCAGGAATCTTTCAATGTCTGACCAGCAGATGATATATGTAAATGCGATATTGGAGCAGATACAGAAAAACAATACTGATGCGAAGATGGCATATCTTGCGTATTTTGATTGTATAGAGCCTCCAAAAAGGATTAAACCAATTAATGGGGTATTCTTTGAATATGCACCTATGGAGAAATATACTTTAAGCGCCCAAGAACAGTCGAAAACCAGTGTCGATGAGGCTTTGAGTATTCCTAAACTGTTTTCAGTATTTTCAAAAAAGAATTCAAAGGTGCTTGAATACTGGCTGGATAATTCCATGTTTTCAGGCTGGAAGAAACCGGAGAAGAAATTCATACCGGATGAAATAATGATAAGAGAGGATATTGATAAATATTCCAGGTCAGGGTTTGAATACATATCCAGTTTCGCATGTTATCTGGGACCTGAATATGTGAAACTGCATGGCAAACCGGATATTTCGCCTTTCTATAATGCAATCAATAGATATAAAAGACAACCGTAGAAAAGCAAGCAGTTCTGATATGATACCTCCAAAGTAGACAGTCTGATTAATAAAAGACAACGGCTCTGGAGGTTTTACTATGGGAAGACCGATTCTTATAGTAAGTTATAGAAGGAAGACTATAAATCAATCTCAACAGGTTTTGATCTGAATATTTCTACTATTATATTGCCCTCTATTTGAATCTGATCGCCTTCATCACATCTGACATTTATGCATAATCTGGTCTGGTATGCAGCTTCAATTCCCATATATTCGAAATAGTATGCGGATTTTTCGTTTGTTTCCGCTTTAACTGTTCTTCTTAACGAACCGGCTCCCCATATCCACTTAAAATCATAAGTTCCTGCAGGAATATCTTTCCCTATAACATATGACCCGTTTGGCAGCTGGTTTTTACCAAGGACAGGTAATGGGTTTTTATCATTTTGATTGTCTTTTTGAATTTTTTCTTGCTTGGGTTTTTCTTTTTCCTTGGGGTCATAACTGATCTGGAGCAGTTTATCGTATCTGTCTGTACCGCTCTGGGCTTTAACGACTTTTGTACTGCCATCCTTGAATTTAATATTGAAAGTGTATTCGCTTCCTGCCGGTTCGGTTGACTGCATGGTTATGGCTCTGCCTGAACCTTTTTCCGAACCAAAGGAATAACCGATATTGGACTTAGTACTGTAAAGCTGCGTTATTTCCAATACGGTAACAGATTTAATACTGTCATAATTAATATCCTCTTCAAATATCCTGCTTAAGATTCCCATACTATTACCTGTCCTAGTGTTTGTGGGATAATAATAACACAAATATAGGAATAAAAAACAACATCTTTTTGTGTTCTTCTGGGTTGTGTGTCATAAAAAGATATCGAAAAATATCATTTACTTACATCATATAAACAGGCATTATTTCTTTTCAATCGGAATCCATAGTTCAATATAACGCGAGTTGTTAACACTGTCGTTACCTCGTTCAAAAAAACAATGCGTAACAGATAACTCAGGAGCTTCTGACAACTGATAAGCAGACGAAGGCAGACATTCCGTGACTGCTTTTTGTCGTACATCCTCAAAAAGCATTATCGGATATTTTGTTCGCTCGGTTTCACATATCAAAAACAGCTGTTTCGTAACGGCAATTATTCTAAAACGCTTTGCTTCATCAGAACTGAGTTCCTTGTCAAGGTTATGCGTTGACCAATCATCGAGCTTTGATGTAATGAAAAAATCATATCCATCATCATTATATGAATTTACCCTGAGAAGGGTGTTCGTTAGTCCGAATCATTGAAAACTGAATTTCAGAAAAGCGAATAGAAACGGAGATAAAATAAGAAAAACCGAGGGAAACCTCGGTTTTTTTGCGGTGCATCTTTTTATGACGCACAATCTGGTGGAGAGGGGTGGATTCGAACCACCGAAATCGTAGATAACAGATTTACAGTCTGCCCCCATTGGCCGCTCGGGAACCTCTCCGTGACTGTTTTGGCAATTGGCGACCTGGATGGGGCTCGAACCCACGACCTCTAGCGTGACAGGCTAGCATTCTAACCAGCTGAACTACCAGGCCAAATTTGGTGACCCCTAGGAGACTCGGACTCCTGTTACCGCCGTGAAAGGGCGATGTCTTAAACCACTTGACCAAGGGGCCATGTTACCAAAACAGCAATATGGATTTTACATTAATGCATTTTCCTTGTCAAGCATTAATTTGCTTTTCCTCGAGATATCCCGAATATTCCTTTCTTCTGCTGGGGCATTTTACTCTTTTGCAATATTGGCAGTTAACATAATCCTCATCTGATTCATATATTATTCCTGATGTGGATTTCTGCGGAAGCATGAGATATGAAGGAGTTAGTTCAATACCTGTTTCACTGACCATACCCTTGAGCATCGAAAACAGGGCGGTCTGCCCGGAAATGTGCCAGTCAACTGTTGAACCCGGATTTATGCTTGCGGATTTCCTGATACCATATTCCTTTATTACGTCTTCATGCATGAATTTGATCGCGACAAAAACCATTTCCTGCATTATCATGTCAGCCCAATATCTTAGAAATGTGTCATCGATAGTATTTGCATAGTCGTATACTTCTCTTCCGCATGTGCAAAGATAAGGGTATACATATCCACAGTTTTTAAGATTCCCGGTTGCGATCCTGCTTTTAATAACATCACCTTCCACATTGACCGAATCCTCAAAAAATTCAGTTATTTCTTTTTTGTCAAAAAGATACTTTGGCACTGCAACACTCATACACTTATCAAATATCTCATCGAATTCTTCTGTATCACCCTCATCTATTCTGAGTTTCTCCATTATCGCTTTCTTATTTAAATGAATATCTTTTGTTTTTATAGTTACAAGCTTCATAATGACCTCCAAAAAAACATTATACATCATCGACAGGCTTATTCTGCAATATTATATGGTTTTTGGTAATAAAAAAACAGGTATGACCTGTTTTATGGTGACCCCTAGGAGACTCGGACTCCTGATACCGCCGTGAGAGGGCGATGTCTTAACCACTTGACCAAGGGGCCTTATTAAAAAACGGTGGTAGCGAAGGTCAGATTCGAACCAACGACCGACCGGGTATGAACCGGTTGCTCTAGCCAACTGAGCTACTTCGCCACGTGCACCGCATTAAGCATTTTAGCAAAGCAAATATAGTTTGTCAATAAATATTTGAACGTGATATAATCAAGAGAAGAAAATGATTAGAGGTATTGTATGTTTTATCCAATAAAGTTCGAACCCGTATACAAAGACTATCTTTGGGGCGGTGAAAATCTAAAAAAACTCAATAAGAAAAACCTGCTTCCCGTTACTGCGGAAAGCTGGGAGATATCAGCTAATAAAGATGGCATGGGGATAATAGCAAATGGTCTGTATAAAGGACGCACGCTTGAGTCCCTTTTTCTTGAATATGGCAGGGAAATATGCGGAGACAGGGGATTTAAACAGTTTCCTCTTTTGATCAAACTGATAGACGCATGCTCTGATCTGTCGGTACAGGTCCATCCTGATGATAAATATGCATATGAACATGAAAATGGCGGGTCAGGCAAAAATGAGATGTGGTATGTAGTCGATGCAGAAGAAGGAGCACGATTAGTATACGGTCTTAAGAAAGGCGTAACAAAATCCGATTTTATTGAAGCTATAGTAAAAGGCACTGTCGAAGAAACTCTTAATTTTGTCCCCGTAAAGAAAGGTGACTGGTTCAATATCCCAAGCGGGCTCGTTCATGCGATAGGGGCAGGCATAATCATAATGGAAGTACAGCAGAACTCAAACACCACATACAGGGTGTATGATTATGAAAGAGTCGGATCAGACGGGAAAAAGAGACCTCTGCATATAGAAAAAGCGCTTGATGTGATCGATTTTTCAAACAATGATATTCAGATAAATAAAGTCAATGTCATGAACGGAAGAGAATATCTTGTATACAATAAATATTTTGCAGTGCAGTATATCGAAAGAAAAGAATCATACACTTCAGATACTCATAATAAGTCATTCCATGCGTACACAGTGATATCAGGCGAAATGGCTGTTGCCGGAGTGGAAGTACCTTTAGGTGCATCTGTCCTTATACCTGCGGATATGGGAAGATATACCCTGTTAGGCGAATTCAAAGCGATCAAATCTTTCGTGCCGGTTATTTGATTTTGTCGCTTATTTAATACAGAACCGCATGATATTATCTCTTTTCCTATCGGAAAGGAGGCGGAAATGTAAAATTTCACTTGTATTACTTTTTTTGCTGTAGTACAATACAACAGCATTGATTCCTTGCCCCTGAAAAAATGGGGCCGATTAGACCAGAAGGAGGTAAAAAAATGAACCGATACGAGACAATATTAATTGTTGACTGTACATTGGAAGAAGAAGCTCAGAAGAACGTCGTTGAAAAACTGATTAAACAAATAACTGATGGCGGATGCGAGATCGAAAAGGTAGACGAGTGGGGAAAGAAAAGACTTGCTTATCCTATAGATTATAAGACAGACGGCTATTATGTTATGGTAACTTTCAAAGCTGCTCCGACTTTCATAGCTGAACTTGAAAGATTGTACAGGATAACTGAAGGCATCATGAAGGGCCAGACAATCAGGTTATAGGAGGAGATATGAACAAAGTCATATTAATGGGACGATTGACCAAGGATCCGGAACTTAGAACTACAGCGTCGGGCATATCTGTCACTTCATTTTCACTTGCAGTGAACAGAAGATTCAATGCAAAAGACGGGGAGAAACAGCAGGCTGATTTCTTCAACATCGTTGCATGGCAGAAACAGGCCGAATTTGTATATAAGTATTTTAAAAAGGGTCAGCAGGTCGTTGTCATAGGAAGGCTGCAGAACCGTTCCTGGGAAGACGCTGAAACTAAAGTAAAGAAGTATATTACTGAAGTCGTTCTTGAAGAAACATATTTTGCAGACAGTAAAAGAGATAATAATGGCGCAGAGAGCACCGGGAACAATGCAGGAGAGGAAGTTGATCTAAACCACATCAACCTTTCCGATGATGATGTTCTGCCGTTTTAACTCTGGGATATGAAAGGAGCGAACATATAATGGATCGCAATGATAAAGAAGATAGGAAGGATTTTAAATTCAGGAAACCTAAGAAGAAGGTTTGTCAGTTCTGCGCTGATAAGACCGAATCGATAGATTACAAAGATGTGAATAAATTAAAGAGAATGGTATCCGAAAAAGGAAAGATACTGCCAAGAAGAGTCACCGGAACATGCTCAGCACATCAAAGAGAGCTTACAAAGGCAATAAAGAGAGCCAGACAGATCGACTTACTGCCATATGTAGCGGACAAGTAAGATCAGGAGAGTTCAGACTCCTAGTAAAGCAAAGCCTGCATAGCGGCTTTGCTTTTTTATCCTAAAATATATTTGACATAAACATCAATAAATGTTAATATATTGACCGAACCTTAGGCTATGTGTCTGGAAGACTCCGACCTTTAACAAAGCTTATGGCGATAAAAAATAAAGGAGAAAAGATATGGAAAAGGAAAAGAAACAGGAAATCATAGGAAAATATCAGTTGCATGAAGGCGACACAGGTTCACCTGAAGTACAGGTAGCGATATTGACTGAGAGGATCAATCACCTCAATGAACACCTGCTTACACACAACAAAGACCACCATTCAAGAACTGGATTGCTCAAGATGGTAGGTGCAAGAAGAGGTCTTTTGAATTATCTGATGAAGGAAGACATCGAAAGATATCGTAACCTCATTAAGGAATTAGGACTAAGAAAATAGTAACAAATGCGGCGATCTTATCGCCGTTTTGTATATTTTCGGAGATATAAGCTTAAAAACCGAGATTAAAGTCCGAAATATGGCGGGTTTTAATATCTGTTTTCGAGTGAGTGTCTCCGAAACAATTTGAAAAGGAGATATATAATGCACGAAAATCACAAGAAAAGCATAATCGATTATGCAGGAAAACAACTGATAATAGAAACAGGGAAGTATGCACAGTTAGCAAACGGCTCATGTCTTGTAAGATATGGGGATACAGTTGTATTGTCAACGATAACCGCATCCAAAGAAGTAAAACCGGGAATAGATTTCTTCCCGCTTAGCATCGATTACGAAGAAAAAATGTATTCCGTAGGGAAGATCCCCGGAAGCAGAAACAGAAGAGAAGGTAAACCTTCAGACGCCGCTATTCTGGTTTCCAGGGTAATAGACAGACCTATGCGTCCGTTATTCCCTCACGATCTTCGCAATGACGTGGTAATAATCTGTACCGCTCTTTCAGTGGAACAGGACAATCAGCCTCAGCTGGCTGCAATGATAGGCGCATCTGTAGCAGCATGCATTTCGGACATTCCTTTCAACGGACCGTTTGCTGCAGTTGCTCTGGGAATGGTCGACGGAAAGATAGTGATCAATCCTGATTCAGCACAGAGAAGCACATCGGATATGTATGTGACTCTTGCAGGAACAAAGGATAAGGTATGTATGATCGAAGCAGGCGCGAAAGAGATACCTGACGACCTTATGTATGAAGCTATCCTTAAAGGTCATGAAGAGATCAGAAAAGTATGCCTGCAGATTGAAGCTTTGGCAAAAGAAATAGGAAAAGCCAAATTTACTTATCAGTCATCAAGCGTTCCTGAGGAAGCATATGAAGAAATAAGCAAATTTGCGTATGAGGAAATGAGTAAGGATGTCCTTACAGTTGATAAAACTGTTAGAGACGACAGGATCGCAGCTTTAACTGCCAAGGTCAAGGAATCTCTTGGTGAAAAGTATGCGGATAAACCTTCATATATTGCAGATTCACTTTACAAACTCGAGAAGAAGATCGTAAGATCATACCTTCTTAATGATAAGGTAAGGGTAGACGGAAGAAAACTTGATGAGATAAGACCTTTGTTCTGCGAAGTAGGTATACTGCCAAGAACACACGGATCAGCAATGTTCCAAAGAGGCCTGACACAGGTCATGACAAGTGTAACGCTTGGCGGGATGAGCGAGGTAATGCCTCTCGAGGATCTTGATGATAATGAGACCGATGAAAGATACATCCATCACTACAATTTCCCGGCGTATTCAGTGGGAGAAGCAAAAACATCAAGAGGTCCCGGTAGAAGAGAAATAGGTCACGGAGCACTGGCGCAGAGAGCGCTTGAAGCTGTCATTCCTCCGGTTGATCAGTTCCCATATGCAATAAGAGTCGTGTCCGATATCCTTATGTCTAACGGTTCCACAAGTCAGGGTTCTGTATGCGGAAGCACACTTGCACTTATGGATGCAGGCGTTCCGATATCAGCTCCTGTCGCAGGGATCTCCTGCGGGCTTGTTACTGATGAGAAAGATCCTGAGAATTATGAAATGATGATGGATATCCAGGGTATCGAAGACTTCTTCGGAGACATGGATTTTAAGGTTGCCGGAACACAAAAGGGTATAACAGCCATCCAGGTCGATATAAAGGTCGACGGACTGACTCCAAAGATCATCAAAAAAGCATTTGAAATGACTAAAAAGGGAAGGGAATATATTTTAAACGATATAATGCTTCCAGTCATTGATAAACCGAGAGCGGAACTGTCCAAGTATGCTCCTAAGATAATAACGATGACGATCAATCCCGAGAAGATCAAGGATGTTATAGGATCAGGCGGGAAAGTCATCAACAGGATAATAGACCTTACAGGTGTTAAGATCGATATCAATGACGATGGTACTGTGTATATACTTACAGTCGATCAGGAATCAGGAGACAAAGCTGTTTCGATAATCAACGGTATCGTAAATGATCTTGAACCTGGTATGATATTAAACAATGCAGTCGTGACCAGAATAATGGAATTCGGCGCATTCGTGGAATTAGTGCCCGGTAAATAAGGTCTTGTACATATATCCCAGCTTGCAAATGAAAGAGTCGAAAAGGTTTCTGATGTATGTGCAGTAGGAGATAAGATGGACGTCAAGGTGGTCGAAATAGACAGGCAAGGGAGAGTCAACCTCTCAAGGAAAGCCTTGTTATCCAAGTAACTGATACAAAACCCGGGTAACACCGGGTTTTATTTTTATGAGTGATTGATCAATGGTTGATATAAGAAAACTATCTAACGGAATAAGAGTGATATTTGAACATATGCCGACGACAAACATCTTCAGTGCGGGCATGTTCATTAAAGCAGGAAGCAATTACGAGACTGAAAGCTATAGAGGCATATCGCACTTTATAGAGCATATGGTATTCAAAGGTACATCAGATAAGAGTGCAAAAGAAATAGCTGTCATATCGGACTGTATAGGAGGTATGCTCAATGCATATACCGGCAAGGATCTTACCTGCTTTTTCATTAAAACAACTGAAGACAACAGTAAAACCGCATTGGATCTTATCGCAGACATGCTGACGCATTCATTGTTTGACAAGGAACTTATAGAAAATGAAAAAAAGGTGGTCATAGAAGAGATATCCATGTATGAAGACTCACCTGAGGATTATGTCCATGACAAACTCGAGGAAGCGATGTGGGCGGGAAATGCATTATCCTACCCTATACTGGGTTACAGGGATACTGTCAGGTCTTTTACCAAGGATATGATACTTCAGTATATGAGCAGCTTTTATGTATCAGAAAACATAGTCATATCCATAGCGGGATGCTTTGATGAAGAAAGTATTATGGCAATGCTGGAAGAAGATTTTTTATGTTTCGAAAATAAAAAATGCTCCTGTCAGGATGAAGAGGCCTGTATTGACATAAAGAATGTATATGTAGTGAACAGGAAGAAGATAGAACAGACATATCTTTCAATGGCTTTTCCCGGAGTCCCTCATGACGATGATGAAAGATATCCTTTTGCTGTACTCTCAGGGGCTTTGGGACAGAGTATGTCCTCAAGGCTTTTTCAGATAATAAGAGAAGAAAAGGCTCTTGTGTATAACATTGGCTCGTCTAACGAGTCTTATCAGAACGGCGGGATACTGAACATATATGCAGGATGCAATCCGGAGCGGTTTGACGAAATGATGACATGCATAGAAGGTATAATAAACGATCTGTCCCGAAACGGGCTCGATGATGAGGAGATCTCGCGTTCAAGAGATCAGATAAGATGCGGGATGCTGCTTGGCATGGAAACGACCGATTCAAGGATGATGTCAAACGGAAGGAATCTTTTGCTGAGAGGACGCGCTGTGACAAGAGAAGAAGCCATAGCGAAAATCGATGCCGTTACTAAAGAAGACATAGGGAATATAGTCAGTAAGTATATTGACTGGCAGAAGAAAGCCGTATCTGTTTTAAAACCCGAGGAACAGGTAAAATAGTTCATTCGAAAAGCATATCATCAAGTATGCCTTCGAGTGAAGCCGATGTTACATTGTATTTTGCCAGCTTTTTCAGAATACCTGAAGTTTTAAACCGGCTTTTGCTGATGTCGTTTCTTGTACAGCATTCAACAATATCCTCTGCGGTTTTCGTATCCAGCCTTATACCGTATGAACACGGTCTTTCGGCAACAGTGAATTCTTCGGTAAGATAATAATCAACAGTAATGTAGTTTTTTGCCTCAGTAAGTATTTTTTTAGAATGCTTAAGCGTATATGAGATCATATTTATACCTTTCTGTATGTGATGATTTGATTTTAATGATGAATTTTGTATCAATACAGTGACAGAAATACTAAAAAAAAGGAAAAGCGCGATATTCAGCGAATAAATGTGTATATGGAGGTCGTATGCCGGTAAAATACCAATATCCTGAACCGATAATAGAAGATATAATATCGAAAAATGATATAGTCGAAACGATATCAGGTTATGTAAAACTTGACAGAAAAGGAAAGGACTATTTTGGCCTGTGCCCTTTCCATAAGGAAAAAACCCCTTCATTTTCAGTCGTACCGGCTAAACAGATCTATTACTGTTTTGGATGCAATAAGGGTGGGAACGTTATCAACTTCATCAAAGATATAGAAAATCTGGAATACGGTGAGGCTGTAAGGCTGCTTGCTGACAAAGCGGGAATATCTATACCTGAGAAAAACAGCTATGTTGACGAAGCGAGCCTGAGAAAAGAAAAACGTACATATGAAATGAACAGTATTGCAGCGAAATTCTACTATGACTGTATAAAATCAGATACCGAACATATAGCTTTAGATTATCTGAATGCAAGAAAAATCGAAGCAAAAACGATCACGAATTTCGGTATCGGCTATGCGCCTGATGCATGGAGCAAACTGACTGAGTATTTAAGGAAAAACGGTTTCACGGATAAGGAGATAATTGAAGCGGGGTTGGCATCTCAGAGCAAAGGCGGAGTGATCGATAAATTCAGAAACAGGGTCATGTTCCCCATAATAGATACTAGAAGCAGAGTCATCGGGTTTGGCGGAAGAGCATTAAAAGATGATGAAGTAAAATATATGAATTCACCCGAAACATGCGTTTACAAGAAAAACAAAAGCCTTTTTGGGATCAATATAGCAAAGAACACTGCTGAACATTTCTCAATAATAGTTGAAGGATATATGGACTGTATAACCTTGCACCAGGCGGGCTTCACAAATACTATCGCTTCATTAGGTACTGCGCTGACTGACAGTCAGGCGAAAATGATAAAAAGAATGTTCGGGCAGGTCATAATCGCATACGATAATGATTCCGCAGGGCAGAATGCATCCTTAAGAGGACTTGATATCCTGGCTAATATGGGTTGCGTGGTGAAAGTGCTTGTCATACCGTCTGCTGACAGACATGGGGACAAGATAAAGGATCCTGATGACTATATAAAGAAGATGGGCAAAGATGAGTTTAAACAGATTTTAAAGACAGCTATGATGCTGGTGGAGTACAAAGCTCTGCTGCTTACTCAGAACTGCGACCTTAATACCAGCGAAGGGCAGATCGCCTTTCTAAAAGGTGTTGCATCAGCTATAGGTCAGGTGCAGAGCCCGATCGAAAGAGAAGTGTATATAAAGAATATCTCACAAAGATTTAAAACCAATTATGATGCGCTTCTTAAAGAGGTACAGAATAGGACAGGAGAAAGGACCGATAACATATCAAAAGAAAACAGGATGCCCGATAGAGAAAACATATCCACCGTGCTTCGTGACAAGGATACGGAAAGCACACTGGATAAGATGTATTATACTATCCTGGTATTGCTGTGTAACAATCCTTCATTTGCGGACAGGATAAGATATGAACTGCTTGATACCGGAATCCTTCACAGTAATTTCTGTAAAGAACTTCTTGCTGAGATACTTTCAAAATACGATTCGCTTGAATGTCCCGACGAAAGCAGGATCTCAGCAATGCTTGATGATGATCAGAGAGCTCTGTTTGTAAAAGAAGCTGCTGCGTATCATACGATATCAGATCCGGTAAAAGCAATTGCAGACTATATACAGAAATACAGGCAGGAGATCATAATCAACAATAATAAAGTGCTTTCACAGGCGCTTGCATCAGAAGGTTTGAATGAAGATGAGAAAAAGCAACTCATAGAAGAGCTGAGAAATAATACAGCATTATTGGCAAAATACAAGATGAGTAAATAAAAGGAGGAATATATGGAAGAAGTTGAAGACAAACGCGTAAATGCAGAAGAAGAACCATCTAATACACAAAGGTTTGATAAAGTCATGTCTGACCTGATGGAAAAAGGAAAGCTGAAAGGTTCTTTGATATCTCAGGAGATCACTGACAGCTTTGATGATGTGGAGATGAATGCCGATCAGATGGACAAACTTTTTGAAATGTTTGAGGAAGCCGGGATCGACATAGTAGATGATGAAAAGGATATCTCCGAAGTGGATTATGAAACGGATGATATAGATATTTCCATTCCTGAAGGGGTCAACGTTGATGATCCTGTAAGAATGTATCTCAAAGAAATAGGTAAAGTTCCGCTTCTTACAGTTGAAGAGGAGATCGAACTTGCCAAAGGAATGGAAAGAGGAGACGATGACTGTAAGAGGAAATTGGCAGAAGCAAATCTGAGGCTTGTAGTAAGCATCGCAAAAAGATATGTCGGCAGAGGGCTTCAGTTTCTCGACCTTATACAGGAAGGCAATCTCGGCCTTATAAAAGCAGTTGATAAATTCGATTATACAAAAGGATATAAGTTCAGCACATATGCGACATGGTGGATCAGACAGGCTATTACAAGATCTATAGCGGACCAGGCAAGGACCATAAGGATACCCGTGCATATGGTGGAAACGATAAACAAGTATACGAGAGTGTCAAGACAGCTTGTTCACGAACTCGGAAGAGATCCAAGTCCTGAAGAGATCGCCAAGGAAATGAACATGTCAGTAGATAAAGTAAGGGAAATAATGAAGATAAATCAGGATCCTGTTTCGCTCGAGACTCCTATCGGAGAAGAAGAAGACAGCCACCTTGGTGATTTCATTCCTGACGAAGAAGCGCTTGCCCCTGCAGATGCGGCAGCATTCACTCTTCTTAAAGAACAGCTTATGGCAGTCCTCGATACACTTACCCCAAGGGAGAAGAAAGTTTTAAAACTTAGATTCGGGCTTGACGACGGCAGAGCAAGGACCCTTGAAGAGGTAGGGAAAGAATTCAATGTGACAAGAGAGAGGATCAGGCAGATAGAAGCAAAGGCATTAAGAAAACTCAGACACCCGAGCAGAAGCAAGAAACTCAGGGATTACCTCGAATAGATCCTTTTTTCGATCTGACAGATTTAATGATCAGATATATGGCAATAATGCCTAACAGCGCACCGGCAGAGTCTATTATGACATCGAGGAATTCGCAGCTTCTTCCGGGGACGAACAGCTGATGTATCTCATCAGAAACCGCATACAAAACACAGGTTATAAAAGCAAAGGGCAAGGCAGCCTTTGCTTTTATTTCATACAGCGCATCATATGCAGCAAACGATATTATTCCCAGCATCCCGTAGATGCAGAAATGCGCGGATTTACGTATCAGTCCCTGATACTGTTCCAGAATGATGAACTGACTGCCTGCATCCATGTCCTTGAAACCGGGATATATCATCTTAAGGATCATGGTCAGTATATTTCCGCTTGTGCTGCTGGAATCATCTGCGCTTTGCGCTGACAGGATGAAGATGAGCAGCATCCACAGGATCATGGCGGACCATGATATCACAGCTCTTTTATTCTTCAATAAGGACTTTAACGCCATTTTCAAAATACTGCACCTTTGTTTCTCATATATTACTTAACAAATAATAAATCATTTCAAAGGATAAATCCAGTATGCGATGATCATATAATGGTATTTGAGTGATATGTATAATATAATAGGAAATAACAGGGGGAAACATGAGCGGTCATCTTCTATCCGTAGCTTATTCGCTTTTAAACAGTAAAAGGATCATCAGGCTGACATTTGACGGTGCGGGAAGCAATATGGATGTCACATTGAATATCGATCAAAATGGCAATGAAAAGATATATACGCTGTTTTTCCGCCAGGGGGTCAGGCTGATAGAAGTCAATATGAAACAGGATGTCAGTTATGCGGATGACTGCAGGATATTCTGTAACGGATACCAGAGCTGGACAAACAGCAGGGAGTATCTGAAAAATGAAAGGACCAGGAATCTGAGCTTCTTTGGCAGGATACTGAATAAAAAATATTCGCTCGACAGATATAACGGCAATACTTTCAAGCTTTCAAAGGGGATCAAAGGTACATTTATAAGCTATACCTATACATATATTAAAGATAGTAAAGATACGGATAAAATAAGGTTATGGGGTTCAATATCTGAAAAAAGCGGATTTACGATTTACAACCATGATTCCAATAAAGGGATTTTAATAACAGAAAAGGAGTGCGAAGGCTTAAGCAATATTGATAAGTACTACTTCACGCTATATGAAAATGAAGGAACATATGATGAGGTATTTGACGATTATTTTAAATATGTGATGAACAATAAGCAGGGTATTGCAAAACCGCGGATCAGGTATATTACGGATTTGAAGAGGCAATATACGGGTTTTACAAGCTGGTACAACTGCTATCAGGATATCACAGCAAGACTTATACAAAGAAACCTTTACTATTATCTTGAAAATAATCCTAAAGGCGATATATTTCAGATCGATGACGGGTTTCAGCAATACGTAGGTGATTGGCTTAAAATAAACAAGAAGAAATTTCCGAATGGAATGAAAAAAATGGCGGACAGGATAAAAAAGAAGGGCATGATACCGGGATTGTGGCTTGCTCCGTTTGTTGTTGAGAAAAGATCCGATCTGTATAAAGAACATTCTGATTGGCTGATAAAAGGAAAAAACAACAGACCATACAAAGGCGGATCTAACTGGAGCGGTTTTTATCCTCTTGACCTGGATAACAGAGAGGTGAAATGTTACCTCAAGACTGTGCTGGATACTGTCATCAATGACTGGGGTTTCAGATTTTTAAAAATGGATTTCCTTTATGCTGAATGCCTGCTGCCAAGAAATAATAAAACAAGGGGACAGCTCATGTGCGAAGCAATGGATTTTCTGAATGACACATGCAATAATGCCATTCTTTTAGGCTGCGGCGTTCCTTTAGGTCCTGCATTCGGAAATGTGGATTTCTGCAGGATAGGGGCGGATATGTCACTGGACTGGGATAACAGCATTCCGATGAGGGCTGTAGTGCGCGAAAGGGTCTCCACCAGAAACTCGCTTGTCAGTACCATATTCAGGCGGCACCTTGACGGGAGAGCTTTCCTTAATGATCCTGATGTGTTCATGATACGTACGGATAACTGCAAGCTTGAACACTCTGAAAAAGAAATAGTCTGTGACATAAACAACACTTTCGGCAGTCTTCTCTTTACTTCGGATGATTTATCAGAATATGGCAAAGAACAGATGGAAATGTTCTATAAAACGATAGGCGGCAGGCAGGATCACAAGGATGTGATCATAGATGATGAATGTAATGTGGTCGTCAGATACAAGGATAGAAGAATAATAATACCGCTGAGAAAATTTGCGAAACCTACAGTTACTTACCTATAGAGTGCTATATTTCTTCATCTCCCAGACTGGTGAGGATATAATCCTTTACGCTTTCTTTCGGGATGCCCAATGCTATGGCAAATTCACCATATAGCATGTCTTCAGCTCTTTTCAGATACCGGGTATCTATCTGACCAAGCTTCTTCTTTGTTTCTATAGCAGATTTCTGCTTAAGGTATACCGATTTTATTATATATATCAGATCACAGCACTTATGTGTCTGCATAAAATGCCTGTAGTGTTCTTCGAGCAGGTTCAGATTGCGGTTATCATATACCTGCACTTCTATATCAGGCATCTGTCTGATCAGATTTTCCGCTTCATTATGACTTATTATCGGACGCATAAAAACGACCGAATCTACAGGTGAAAAGATCCTCTCATTCAAATACAATGATTGAATAGTATAATACTGTCTGTCTTTTTCGGTTTCTGAGTGCTCAGGTATCCCTATGTCCTCGATACGGCAGACCCCTTCGCTTCCATATATGATCAAATCACCAATTTTATACATAATAATCAACTTCCATCGTAAAGTAAAACGTATAGATTCAGCAACCGGATTTACGCTTGCGAAAGCTACACGTTTTTAACTATTCTAACACAAATCTGTTGAAAATGTAAGTAAAAACTTGCTATTGCACTGCTTTTTTAAGATTTTTTATAGAATTTTACATTATATCGGCTTGGGTTTCTACTTGATAAGTCAATTATCTTAAGTTGGGTATTAAGTTTTTTCTGCTTATACACCTCTTGTTAACCAGGATAAGCTATTATGTAAGCATACTAATCAGAAACTGTACTTTTTGGAAGGCATCCTGTTTTTTAACCGCACTGTCATCTTCGTTTTTGATATCAAGGAAAGCTACGATATCTTTGGGACCGGCATGTTCAGGGGAAGCAAATTTTTCACTCAGCTTCTGGCACATGTCTTTGACAAGTTGCTTATCCTTATAGGGTAGAAATTCATTAGCAAGCGCACTCACTCCTCCAGAGTAGTTATCAATCGTTAAGTAGATGTCGTAGGCATCTTTAGGCTTTCCACGTCCAAGTGCGGCAGCTTTCATAACCAGATAAGGTACAATGGAAATGACATTTACGTGCCCGATATCTAATGAACCGTCAACACGATGGTACTCAATTTTGACATCGTTAGGAGGAAATTCAAAAGCAAAATTGCCGCCGGTAGCGGGAAGAGCTTTAATGCCATCAACATGCTTGCTGACGTTGCCGCCAGTTCCACCGTATTTTCCAGAGAGGAAATCCACATCTACGTTATAATCGACACCATCAACGGTAATAGTTTTAACAAAAGTAAAGTATTTATCTTCGTGGCGAACATAACTGTCTTTCTCCAGGATGCGCTTAATTGTTACATAGGGGTTGGTCTGCTCAATTTCCAAATGGTTTAAAAGCACATCTACATCGATGGAGCCGATATGGTCACTATCCGGATACAACAAAGAAGGTACCCAACCTCCGATAATTCGCATGTTATCAGCGTATTCATTCAATAGATTTACAATTTCGCCCAAGACCATATAAGCTGCAGTTTTCTGGCCTTCGGAGTAGTCGATGGCTTGTTTCAGGTCTGTATCTCTAATTATCTATTTTAACTCCTTCTGAATTATAGCTTCAGCAGCTTCTTCACCGCGTCCGCTGCTTCCCAATAAATCGATTACCGTCTGTACTGGAGAAGTAATCAGGTTACCGTTGATTATCTGGGTGAACATACAGGGAGTTACGTCGTGGGGAATTATGATGATCACATTACCGCCGGATGAAACCGGTTTCAATTTCAGCTGTTTCACAAAAACATCCAGAGACTTCTGTTCAACATATACATGCACTTTGTTGTATCGTACGGTCGGTGCATAACGTGCTGCAGCTGAGAAATTTCCAAGAACAGCATTAGTATTTTGGATAGCATTGCAGGAGGCTATCTCAGATTCAATTTGCGGAACTGAGTTCAGAGAATAATATTCAATAGCTCGTTGAGGCTTCATATGATATTCCTCTGCCCATACTCGGACGATTTCATCTGCATTCTGCACAGTAAAGCCATGCGGATACTTCTTTATCCAATCCTGTTCTAACATAAATTTCTTGACATTATAAACTGTTCCTAGTGCTTTTCCTGTTGTTTCAGATAGCGATTTGATTGTCCAAACAGCATGCATATCGCTTAACATTGTACGTAACACAGCAGAAGCGGCAGAGGCCTTTTTAGAAAAGTAGTCCCGTTTCTGACGTTGATCCTTATATAGATTTGGCATCCCGGAAAAAACAATAATGATATGTCTTGTTGCTATATAGCAGTTACCGGAAAGGTCGATATAGCTTAAATTACTTTGAATAATCGTATCAGCGGAACTTTTAGAAACGTATGGTGCCATGAATACATAGTAAACATTATTTCGGTTTTGTGAGGCATATGCAATAAAATCGTTTACAAACCGTTTTTCGCCATTGGATTTGACTTCTACTGTGAATTTGATTGGATCTCTATCATCTTTAAAATGGACAAGGACATGAAAATCACCAAATTTGTTGCGAGAATCAGAAAGTGATGTTTCGACCTTGGATACTATAGGAACATCCTTCATGATTTTTTGGAATTTTTCAATTGCCAATTGCTCGTATTCTGTTTCAGATAGAACAAGTTTCATCGAATCACCCACTTTCACCGAACTGGTGAAACCATTATATTTAATGAAACACGATTTGTCAACGTGAAGTTATCGCAAAACATACTCATGATTTTATGAGATTATCTTTTCTTTTCGTGCAATCTATGACATAATACCTGTCTTTGGCCTGAAACATTAAAAAATGGTGAGAGTCTCAATAAAATCAGGCTGTTGTACAAGTACAGCAGCCCTTGTTTCTGCTCATAATTTGTAGTTCTGGATCCCTTTTACCTGCCTTTCCGTAAGGTAGTAATTTGTAAGAGGGAGATCAAATATGCCGGATAGCGCGTCTATGAATTCCGTGTATT